>JAUSPC010000027.1 GCA_030655835.1 Pelolinea sp. | reverse complement strand
GAACCCACTCAAAGATAACGTATCACTAAAAAAAATAAAGGTTCTGGGGCTTGGCGGAAGCGGGTGCAACACCATTTCCCGCTTGTCAGCATTAAACCTGGATAGCGCTGAATTGATAGCGGCAAATACCGATTCATTTTCACTTTCAAATTGTCGCGCAGAAAAAACAATTCTTTTAGGTCAAAACACCACTTTTGGACATGGAGCTGGGGGTGATCTTCAAATGGGGAGAAAAGCAGCAGAAGAAAGTTATAGAACAATCATTGAGTGCATTCAAGGATCAGATCTACTATTCTTAACTGCAGGATTAGGCGGTGGTACCGGATCAGGTGCGATTGAGATCGCGGCGAGAATCGCTGCCTCTTTAGGTATCTTGACTATTTCGATTGTTACATTGCCATTTTCTTTTGAGGCTGAGAGAAGAAAAACCTCAGCTTATGAAGCAACCATTGAATTACAACCGTTTACCAACACATTGATCACTATTCCTAATGATCGATTGGTGGAACTCACAGCATTGAACACACCCATTAATACAACACTAGGAATGTCGGATGACATCCTGATCAAAAGTATCCAGGGATTATCTGAAATTCTAAGTAATCAAGGAGTAATGAATATAGATTTTTCGCACATCTCAAAACTAATGAGATCAAATGGAGGTACCTTTATTTCCATCGGGTTTGGGACTGGACGAGAAAGGGTGGCCTCTGCAATTCAAGAAGCACTTGCTCATCCTTTATTAGAGCCAACTCCAATTCATCAGGCACAGGGTATTATCGTCAAATTAACTGGAGACACAAGGATTGAAGAAATTGATTCTGCAACTGCGTTTCTAAAAGAGAAAGCGCCTGAAGGTGTTGAGATCTTGCCTGTGATAGAGCAGAAAAACTATACCGATGACCAAATAATGGTTTCATTAATCTTGACTGGCATGGGAGCTACCCCTGTCCAATATCCTGAAGAGATCGTTACCGAATCTATCAAAATACATAACAAGAATGAGGTTCCAGAGATCCATGAAAATAACCCGCTATATTCTAAATCCCTCCAGAATTATGATGATGAATTGGAAGTCCCTGCCTTTCTTAGGAGAGGATATAATTTAGCCAACCAATTTAAATAGAAGCGTATGGAACAAGAACTTATTGACAAGATCAATGATCAGGTATTCACACAATTTCCTTATTTGAAAGGAATATCCCCTTCTATCAAACAAAATCCTGACAATTCAATATCCCTTAAATATTCCGGCGAATCAAAAACCGAAAGTGATTTTACCATCCTTATATCAGTTAAAGTAAAAGTTGCTGATAACGGGGATATCATTCAAATCACTTCCTCAAGGTAGATAATTCAATCGGATGATGGTTAATAAACACTCGATTACGGCAAAAGCTCACCCCAATATCGCATTCATAAAATATTGGGGCAATCAGGACAACTCCCTAAGACTTCCTTCAAACGGATCAATTTCAATGAATTTGGCAAACCTGAATACCGTTACAACTGCCGCCATTTCACAGGGATCAGATCATGACAGTCTTGAGTTAAATGGGATACAACAATCAGGTCCTGTATTAGTCCGCGTTCAACAGTATATGGACCAATTTAGAAATATTTTTATTAAACATGAACACTTGGATATAAAAAGCACGAATGATTTCCCCATATCTGCCGGCATCGCTTCCTCCGCATCCGCGTTTGCTGCTCTATCTACAGCTGCAGCAAATATATATGACCTAGACCTAACCCAGAATGAGATTTCTGCCCTGGCAAGATTGGGCTCCGGATCAGCCTGTCGCTCCATTCCAACAGGTTTTACTGAGTGGAAAACCGGAAACACCCATGAAGATTCTTATGCAGTTTCGATTGCCCCCGAAAATCATTGGAATTTATGGGATTGTATTGCGGTTATCCAAAGCAGTCCAAAAGATGTAAGTTCTACGCAAGGTCATAACTTAGCCAATTCAAGTCCGCTGCAATACGCCAGGATAAAAGATGCCGCTCGGAGACTCGATATTTGTAGAAATGCGATTTTGAACAAAGATTTCGAGACTCTTGCTGAAATTATCGAGCTCGACAGCAACATGATGCATGCAGTCATGATGACATCAAAGCCGACCATTTTGTATTGGCAGCCAACCTCGATTGCAATAATGCAAGAAGTCAGGCAAATGCGCAAAAATGGAATTGCAGCCGCGTATACACTTGACGCTGGATCTAACGTGCATGTGATATGTAATGGAAATGACATTCAAAAAATTGAAGATCTTTTGGTGGGAATTGCCGGAGTAAATAAAATAATAAAATCTCCCGTCGGAAGCGGTGCAAGCGTAGTCAGTCTTACCTAATTACAATTTTTAATATTATTCCTACAACACTTGAATTTCCAGGTATTATAATTTCTGAAATGACAAACAATTTTATATTAAGTCTTATTGAATTCATTGCCGCGCTCAGTTTTCTATTATTAATCCATGAGCTTGGGCATTATTTCGTTGGCCGCCTGATGGGTATACAGGCAGAAGAATTTGGTTTTGGATATCCTCCAAAATTATTCAAGGTATTTAGGTGGAAAGAAACTGATTTCACGATCAATCTGATCCCATTCGGCGCATTTGTAAGATTCAAGGGAGAAGAAGATCCTGAAGTTGAAGGGGGACTTTATGCAGCCAATAAATGGAAACGGCTGGCTACTTTGATTGCCGGACCATTCATGAATATTTTTGCTGGGATCCTTTTATTCAGTCTTGTTGTTTCACAGTCAGGAATTCCACAGCTTGATAAAGTTGAAATTGCAGCAATTGCATCAAATTCTCCAGCAGAAGAAGCCGGATTTTTCGAAGCTGATACCATTCAATCTATTAACGGGATTGAAATAACAGAAATTGTTATGGTTAGCACCATTGTTCAAGAAAACCTTGGGGAAGAAATAACGTTTACCATATTACGAAATGATGAATCAGTAAATTTAACAGTGACGCCAAGAAAAGATCCTCCTGAAGGAGAGGGGGCAATTGGAATAATCATGCAAAATCCAACAGAGAAGGTGGGTCTTTTGCGGTCTTTTCCGATAGGAGGGAAAATCGCGGTTGAGCAAGTGCGTCAGCTATTATCAATTCCCGGCATGCTGATAAAAGGTGAGGTTGACCCCGAGGAAACAAGAATGCTTTCACCAAAAGGTATTTTTGATGTGTACTCGCAGGTAAGAGAAAAAGAAAGAGTTTATGAGGAAAACAATCTCTCCCTGACAATTATGAATATTGCCTGGTTCTTTGGGATTATTTCAATTTCCCTTGGTTTTTCTAATTTACTTCCAATTCCAGCCTTGGATGGAGGTAGGATTATTTTTATTATCCCTGAGATTTTCTTAGGTAAACGAGTGCCAGCAAAATATGAAAATATTATTCATTTGATAGGCTATTCTAGTTTATTGATGCTCATGGGATATGTTTTTTATCAAGACATAATCAATCCAATTGTGATACCATAAAAAAAGATGGAAATAAAACCGGAATATTCATCCGATGATGTAATTGCGAATCTTCTAGACAACAACCAACCATTCAATCCTCAATACTTGCATTTTTTTTCAGATATCTCATTCGATAATCTAAAAACCATAAAAACCATTTGGCATAATGTCGATAAAACCAGAAAATTAAATCTCCTTAAAGACTTGGAGTCGCTCATGGAAGCTGATACCCTGGTTTCATGCGATGATTTTGGCATTTTTGCTTTAGAGGATGAAGACCCACTTGTAAAAAGTCAGGCACTCCATTTATTTTGGGAAAGCAGCGATACAAAGTTAATATCGATCTTTATAGACTTCGCGAAAAACGATTCTCTCCCAGAAGTCAAACAGGCGGCAGTGTCGGCACTTGGTAGATTTGTTTTACTAGGAGAGTTTGACGAGATCCCGGAGAATTCAGCCAAAAAGGTTCAAGATTTTCTAATTAGCGAATATTTAACTTCCACAAATATCCAAACTCAACAGAGGATACTTGAATCTTTAGGATATTCCAGCAGTGAGAAAGTCACTCAATTCATTAAACTTGCTCTAGAAAAAAAAGAAAAGGAATGGCAGCTTTCAGCTCTGCTTGCTATAAGCAGATCAGCGGATGAGAAGTGGGGTAAAGTTGTAATGGAAAA
>JAUSPC010000023.1 GCA_030655835.1 Pelolinea sp. | reverse complement strand
TTTTCCCCTCGAAAACCCTCCATGACTGTGTCTAACTTGAAGTCTGCAGTGAAAGCACGACGTTTTCTTGTGCTCATGTATGTCCTCCATAGCTTTATGTTACTCCCTTATTGCTATGTCTGGTTTTTCAACCGCACTACATAGCGATAAGTGAGATAATATATTATCAATCAATTCACCTTTAATGAGGAAATTCCAAATGGTTTTAAATATTGTCAATCAATTGAAATTTACGCGATTTGAATTTAAAAAAGGGTTTTCTGATGTGTCTGAAGAAGATGCTAACCGAAGATTTTTACCTATCAACACGATCGGATGGATCGTAGGGCATTTAGCATGGCATGAGCAATTTTATTGGTTGAAAAGGGCGCAAGACAAAGTGTTGATTCCTGAGCTGATCGATCTTGTAGGATATGGCAAACCCGCATCCACTCCTTCTTTGGTTAAAATGATAGATTACTGGGAGCAAATTACACGCGCTTCGGATTCATATCTCGATCAATTAACAGAATCCGACTTGTTAATCCACTTAGAGGTGAAAGGTAAGAATTTAAACTTTAATGTTGGCACGATGATTACGCGTGTTATCTACCATTATTGGTATCATAACGGTGAATTACAAGCTCAGCGCCAGCTATTAGGGCATAAAAACCTCCCTGATGCTGTGAGTGACGAGATTGAAACTATTGGAAAGTATTATTTGGATTAGGTTTCTGAGTATAAAAACGATTGTAAAAAACAGGAATCCATGCAATGAAACCCATATATCTGGATTACAACGCCACAACACCGATTGATGATTGCGTTGCGGAGGCAATGCTCCCATATCTTTATGGGCATTTTGGCAACCCTTCGTCGAGACACACTTTTGGAATTGAGGCAAAAAAAGGAGTTGACCTGGCCCGATCACAAGTGGCTGGGATGTTGGGTTGTGATGAAAATGAGATCATCTTTACGAGTGGTGGAACTGAATCGAATAATCTAGCACTCAAGGGGGCAGCATATGCGAATCGAGAAAAAGGTACCCACATCATCACATCTTCAATAGAGCATCCTGCGGTATTGAGAGTATGTGATTATTTGCAAGAAGAAGGTTTTATGGTCACAATTTTGCCGGTTGATGGGAATGGGTGCGTTAACCCGGCAGATGTGGAAGCAGCGATATCTCCACAAACAATTTTAATATCGATCATGCATGCCAATAATGAAGTCGGCACGATCGAACCCATTAAAGAAATATCTGAAATTGCGCATAGCCACAATATTATTATGCATACAGATGCGGCGCAATCCATAGGGAAAATACCTGCGCGAGTGGGCGAATTGGAAATTGACCTGCTTTCGGTTGCAGGTCATAAGCTATATGCTCCAAAAGGCGTTGGCGTTTTGTATATACGATCGGGGACTAAAATTAATAAGATGATCCATGGAGCAGATCATGAGCGGAACATGCGTGCTGGTACTGAGAATGTTTTAGAGATCGTCGGGTTGGGGAAGGCTTGTGAATTGGTTAGAGATCATCTAAATGAATATACCGCACATTTTATGTTAATGCGAGATAAATTAGAGCAAAGCATATGTAGTGAGTTTCCTTGGGCAAAAATAAATGGTGATAAAGAAAATAGACTACCCAACACGAGCAATATAAGTTTCAAGGGAATTGAAGCCAATAAAATTCTATCTGAATTGACAACAATAGCAGCCTCCGCTGGCGCGGCTTGCCATTCAGATCAAGTAGATTTATCACATGTTTTAGAGGCGATGCATAATCCTCCTGAAATTGCGATGGGAACCATCCGCTTTTCGACGGGCAGAATGACAACAATCGAAGAAATTAATCAAGCGGGTCTTGAGATTGTTAGAGTGATCAAAAAGCTCGCGGGCAATCCTTAATCCCATTCTTTTCAATAGAAAATATCTAAGCCCTTATTTTTAAGAAATCAATTGAATCTAGAAAGCCGATAATTCGCCTTCTAATATTTGTCTTATATGGATAAGGAAAATAGATTGCTATTATTTGAATTGAGGAGTCAGACATTTTAATACTTACCGTTATAAGCACTTTGTTGATATCTGCTTGTTCAACACCTGCACTCGTAGTCAAGGAGGTTTCTGAACCTGAAGTTGCACCAGAAATGGAAGAATCTGCTGCAAAACCAACTCTTGAGGAGAGCAAATCAACAGAAGAACCTGCATCAACAAATGACGTAATAGTAGAAGTGAGCTTTTCACAGGATGTGTGGCCTATTTTGGAGAAATATGCGGTAACTGCTCATGGTGGAAAAGGTGGTGTGTTTCTTGAGAGTTATTCTGATATTTTAGGCAACGTTGTACCAGGGGATCCTGAAACCAGTTTACTATACAAAGCTTTAATTGGAGATGGGATGCAACAGATGCCCCCTGGCAATCCTCTTCCTGATGAGATGATCCAGATGATTTACGATTGGATCAAACAAGGCGCGAAGGAAAATTAAGGAAAAAAACCCACTGATTTTCAGTGGGTTTTTGATACTTTAATCAAGCGCAGTTCTATATTTTTCTAAATCTTCAACCGGATTTGGGTAGGTCATATTTTTCTTTTTTAAAACATCTGTGATGATCTTTGTAATCACGTAATCTCGGTACCAATTTCTATTGGCGGGAATTACATACCATGGTGCATATGAAGTCGAAGTTTTTGATATTGCGTCTTCATACGCCTGCATATAATTTCCCCACAATTTTCTTTCTTCAATATCCCTGGGGTTAAACTTCCACTGTTTTTCGGGTATATCGATCCGTTCAAGGAAACGTTCTTTTTGTTCGTCCTTTGATATGTGCAGGAAAAATTTTATAATCGTGGTTCCTTCGTCTGCAAGAAGTTTTTCAAAGTGACGAATTTGTTCATAGCGCTTCTTCCAAACCGTGTCAGCAATCAATTGGTGGACTCGGACAACAAGTACATCTTCATAATGGGATCGGTTAAAGATCACGATCTCGCCGCTGCGCGGAGTCTGTTTATGAATCCGCCATAAGTAATCATGTTTGCTCTCCTCTGGGGTGGGGACTTTGAAACTCGCCACACGTACACCCTGTGGATTGACTCCTTTAAAAATTGATCGGATCGTGCCATCCTTTCCCCCACTATCCATTGCTTGAAGTATGATTAAAACCTTTTGTTTATGCTCTGCATACAACAAGCGTTGAAGATCAATCAACTGTTTACGTAAGTCTTCCAATTTATTCTTGGCAGCTTTTTTATCTGAATCCCATAATTTTGTATCATTTGGATCATATTCCTTGAGTGTTAACTTAATATTTTCTTTGATCTGATATGCATGCATTAATTTACTCCCTTCTCGATATTGACTGATAAGATCTTTCGCATCACTTTGGGATCATCGGTTAACAGACCTGATGCTGGTAGGCGCTGCACAAGCAATGCCCAATTCTTATTTATGCTAAACACACGTTCAAATATGGGTAATGCTTGATCAATTTTGCCAGTATCTGCCAAAGTGACAGCCTGCCAAAAAGGTAATTCCTCAATATCGGGTGCCAACTGAGCGGCTTGTTGATATTTTATTCTGGCTGATTCAGATAGGTCTTTTGATAAAAGATCATTCCCTTCATTCATCAGATCATAAGCGAGTTGAATATCCAATAATCTTTGCAATTCAATAATTGGTTCCGGGTGGTCGTCGACCCGCAAATTGGTCCGCATGTGGGTCCAGGGTTTATCATCTCTTATATTTTCCGAGATCATCAATGCGGCGCTTTGCTTTCCCCTTATATCTCCACCTGACTCTTGTGCTGCTTGGAGAGCAGCGATCAGCCGGTCAGCCAAGACGCCTTGCGTCTTTTCATATGCAGCTGCCATTGCGGGCCACACTGAATCATTAAGCATCATGTTCGCCTGAGCTGAAAATGAATTGCCAGTTTGGTGCCCGGCTTCAGCAATGCATCTATTCCCTGTGTGGACTGCAATATTTCCATCGGCGTCGACGATCGCTACTTGCCGAAGGTCTCTTCCATCATCTGCTTCAAGCAGTAACTTCAAAGCTTCCTGTGAAGTTTTGCCATCTCTGAGGAGATCCAGTCCTTTTGGGCCGTAGCTGACCTCAACCATTGATTGAGTAGTGATTGCTCCAACACCTTGTTCGATCCATGGACATAGGGCACCTACCGCAAACCAATGTTGTACGGTGTCCAGGAGATACTATACACTTTGGGTATCAAAAATACATCCGGTTAATATTGTCGCTTAGTGGAAGACAATTAAGCACCGAGAAAGTAGGCCAAAGTGAATCCTGGACACCATATAGATTATAAACAAC
>JAUSPC010000019.1 GCA_030655835.1 Pelolinea sp. | reverse complement strand
GTTGAAGTTTGTACGCAAAAAATCCTCCTCCCCGCCTCTGGGTTTGCTCACAATTGCATCCATGCTGCCAAAAGATTGGGACCAAAAATTGGTAGACATGAATGTTGAGCAATTGCGGGAGAAGGACCTTAAGTGGGCGGATTATGTTTTCATTTCCGGAATGACTGTTCAGCGCGATTCAGCTAAAGATGTCATCCGCCGCTGTAACGAGATAGGTGTAAAAGTAGTAGTGGGCGGTCCGCTTTTCACCACTGAACCAGAAAATTTTACTGGCGTGGATCATTTTGTTCTCAATGAAGCAGAGATCACCCTGGTAGATTTTCTCAATGATCTAAAAGATGGACACCCCAAAAGAATATATCAAACCAAAGAGTTTGCGGACATCCACAAAACGCCGCTGCCTTTGTGGAACCTGATCAAATTCAAGCAGTATGCAACCATGGCCATTCAATATTCGCGCGGCTGCCCCTTTAATTGCGATTTCTGCAATGTAACAGCTCTGCTCGGTCATCGCATGCGTCTGAAGACCAGTGCGCAGATCATTGCTGAACTTGATTCACTATATGAAAGCGGTTGGCGCAGCGGTATATTTTTTGTGGACGATAACCTTATAGGAAACAAAAAAGCGCTGAAGAAAGATCTCCTGCCTGCCCTCATCAAATGGCGCAGGGATAAATCGGGTATTTATTTCCACACAGAA
This sequence comes from Pelolinea sp., assembly GCA_030655835.1. Classification (GTDB taxonomy): domain Bacteria; phylum Chloroflexota; class Anaerolineae; order Anaerolineales; family Anaerolineaceae; genus Pelolinea. The sequence goes on along the minus strand of JAUSPC010000019.1, from coordinate 2,977 downwards.
GTCTCCATCAACCTGGCAGACGATGCAGAACTAATGAAAATGATGGTCGCTGCGGGCTTTAATCAGGTCTTCATCGGTATTGAAACCCCGGATGAAGCTAACCTGGAAGAATGCAGCAAGCACCAGAATTTGAACAGAGATATGCTGGCTGATGTGAAAAGGATCCAAAACGCGGGTATGCAGGTCCAGGGCGGCTTCATCCTCGGATTTGATAACGATACGGAGTTTACATTCCAGCGCATGCTTGATTTCATCCAGAAAAGTGGAATTGCTACTGCCATGGTGGGCATTCTGCAGGCGCCGATCGGCACCATTCTATATGAACGCATGCGCAAAGCCGGACGATTGATCAAGACCTTTTCGGGTGATAATGTTGATGGGGCAACCAACATCATTACGCGCATGAATATAGATCAATTAAAAGAGCGCTACCGAAAGCTGATCCGCCAGATCTATTCTCCCGAACTTTATTATCAGCGGGTGAAGGTACTTTTGAAGGAATATAATCTGCAAAAAATAAAACCGCATATCAATTTTGATATGATCTGGCGCAACCTCGGAGCATTGGTCAAGTCGATCTTCAAACTTGGAATATTCGGCAAAGAGCGCAAACAATATTGGAATTTATTTTTCTGGGCGCTGTTCAAAAAACCCGGGTTGTTCCCATTAGCGATCACATATTCGATATACGGCTATCACTTCCGAAAAATGACAGAGCTTCATATTATTGGTTAGCTGTTCTTCCTAAAAATATTTATCACGGATTGTATTGTTTTTTATGGTGGTAAAATTTTTTGGATGTCAAAAAATATACTCCTGACTAAAGTCGGGAGTTTTTAATGAAAAAAATGAACGAATTTTTGATCTTATTGTTAATTGCGGTTGGTTTGGCGGTGGATTGTTTCACCGTCTCTTTGTGCATTGGTTCCTCCCCCCGCCCGCTCACCTTTCGATCAGTTTTTCGCGTGTCCTTCCATTTTGGTCTGTTTCAGGGCGGGATGGCATTTCTGGGCTGGCTGCTGGGAACTTCCCTGGTGCAGCTGCTCGCCAATGTGGATCACTGGATTGCTCTTTTGCTGTTAGCGTGGGTGGGCGGCAGGATGATCCTTGAAGGTGTCTCTGCGCAAAGGGAACTTCCTGAAGAAAGTTGTGAAGACCGTACGCGCGGTAGTTCATTGGTCATGCTCTCTATTGCCACCAGCATCGACTCGCTCGGAGTCGGTCTTTCATTGGCGTTCATGGATGCCAATATAACCTCAGCCAGCCTGCTGATCGGGATCATCTCCCTCATCTTGTCGATAGCTGGTTTGTTTGGTGGGCGCCGCATTGGACAGCGCTTTGGAAAGCGTGCGGGAGTGATCGGCGGGCTTGTTCTCATAATCATCGGTTTGCGCATCGTGATTGCGCACACCATTGCTTGACCTCTTTAATCAAATACCTGTCTTAATCTCCTGTTTTCCATGATCGGATGTATTCTAAATTCGGTTCATCACCATCATCCAATTGTTTTTCAAAGATCCATTCACCCGCTAATCCAAGATCCTTGCAGGCGAGCTCAAAATGTGCCATGGCGATGCCCATATCGTTATAGCGCAGGAATCTTTCTTTCCCAAGCGCAAAATAATTCGTTGCCGCAGCGTAAAAATGGAACCCGTTCTCTGATCTGATTACCCGCCACGGCTGCGAATTTACCGCGGATGGAGCCAACCGCACCATTTCCAAAGCGGGAGCGAATTTCCCGGCTGCTTCTTTTGATAAAGGGAAACCAATTTCACTCTCATAGAACAGCTTCTGCCATGGTTTGCGGGTATTACTGTTTGCTGCCCGGGAAGTTAACTTGCTGATCAGGTGCTTTTTTTCAGATGGGATGCCAACTGGAGAAAGCATCACGATCTTTTCGTTTTGCTGAAGATCAATACCTTTCGCGAACGTTGCCGCGTTGAATATGCCTCCCAACCAGCACGTGCCGAGTCCCAATTCAGTGGCCTTTAGGATGATCTGTTCAAATTCATAGCCGAACTGAATAGCGGCATCTTTACCACCTTCGGCATCTTTACGCAGAACGCCAACCACAAATGTCTGTGCCCCTTTGATCACCCCATAGGTGCCAATTCTCTCAGCGAGTCCATTTCTCGATTTCTGCTCAAACCATGCAAAACGGAATAAATTGTTGCCTGGTATGCCAATCGCTTGTTGAAGGGTTTTCCTTTTATCCGAACTAATAGGTATTGGCTGATAGGTGCGTATGGATTTACGCTGCTTGATGGTCACGAGAATGGACTGCTTGAATTCGATGGTGTTTTGCATTATTGGCGCTTCCTTTTGAAAAACATATTATATCTGTTGAAATAGATCAGTTAAAACATACTGCGGCTATACCTCGTTAGAAAAAACTTTAAATTGGTTCGCATCATGCGGGAAAAATGTCCCAACCCAACCTTGTGGGATATATTAAATACCCCGCGCCAACTCCCCCTCCACCTGAAAATTGGTCAAGCGTCGATACAGGCCGTTCTGCTTGATCAGTTCCGCGTGCGTTCCCTGCTCTACAATATGGCTGCCCTCAAGAACGACGATCAGATCCGCGTTTCGGATGGTTGAAAGGCGGTGGGCGATCACGATCACCGTTTTGCCGACCATCAACTGCTCCAGCGCCTGTTGGATCAGCACTTCGGTCTCAGTATCCACAGCAGAGGTCGCTTCATCTAGGATCAGGATCGGTGCGTCTTTGAGGACGGCGCGCGCGATGGCGATACGCAGCGCCCCAGCGTCTAGATATCCAAGAGTATGGCGTGCCATGGTCTGAACTATCCTCAAACTCATAGCATCGCATATTTTTTGGTATGGTTTTCCCTGCGCTTCCTGGTTCATCTCGCTGATAGCTTGTGTACAGTTATAGAAGCTAGCAAAACCTTTCTGACTCATCTCTGCCATGCGGCGGATGGCATATTCACCATAGCCGGCTTCTGCATCAATA
>JAUSPC010000013.1 GCA_030655835.1 Pelolinea sp. | reverse complement strand
TTACCAGACCCCTTTCCGGGTTTTGAAGCAGCAATTACCTGATGTGGATGATTCTATCCGCTATATAATTCCTGTTATGCTTGATAAAGCTTCTGTCGAAATCGGCCCATGGAGTGGATACAATCTCTTGGCACAGTACCTCAAAGAAAAATAGATCAATAAAAAAAATCAGAAAGAAAAAGCTCGGAAAGAATGAATATTTCTAAAAAATAAAATGGCATTAATAAAAATAGCGCCCTCGGTGAGACTCGAACTCACAACCGCCGGATTAGAAGTCCGATGCGCTATCCATTGCGCTACGAGGGCATGGTCAATATTATATATCTGAAACCACAATTATAGTATTATTTTTTGGATAAGATGTAGGTAAAAACCCTATTTGTGCTGCAGAGGGCGAATCCCTTTATACACTTGATGCCCGCCAATCGTGACCAAAATCGTTTTAGCAGGGCGGTCAATCGTATCAGATAATTGCTGGGGGGAGAGGGGTTCATTCCCGTTCGCAAGAAACGTGCGGAATATACGTTCTATTAATGGAAGATTTGCCGGAATAAAATCTTCCGTTTGCGCACAGTGGTTCATCAGGGTATGCAGGAGTCCATCCACAGGGCGGATTTCTGCAGTTTCAGGATCAACCGCGTCTATTTTAAAAGAATCGCTCTTATCCGCGAAATCTTCCTGGTGTTTTTCGCATAAGAATGAAAAAAGAAAGACACGCCAATTTGAATCTGTCTCCTGCCACCAACTAAAATCAATGTGAAAGGGGGTATCAACCGTTGGTTTTACTAAACTAAATCTGTTTATGGTATCGGGCATATCTTATTTCTCCTTGTCGCCGAATTTGAAATATAGATCGCCTAAATGTTCAATGGCTGGGTTAGTTATTAACTGATGAACAATCATACTGGGTGGGCAGCGCCGCACCACATTCACCGCCGCGTAGAGTTCCTGGGCATGAACCTGTCCCTGCGGGTTTAATTTAGCCAGTTCTCTCATTATTCGTGTAACCGTTTTTTGAATTGGTTCTTTTAAGTACACTTTCTTATCCCAAAGAACATCTAAAGCATCGATATCTGTGACAGAAATCGCCATACGTTCATTGAAATTGGCTGAGATCGACTGCTTCAGCATTGCGAAAACAACAGCCTGGTCACTTCCGATCAACACGGTCTTGACCCATTCCTTATTCTGACGGCTTTTCTCAAAACTGATATTGATCTCACCAGGGTTTTTCCCCTTTTCAACAGTAACGAGACTGCCGGGCATAAGATCATTATCCTCGTACCATTTTTTCAATCCGAAAATATATTTATGTTTTCGAACAACCCAACCGGGAAAGTTATCCTCTTCGTTTTCGTCAATAAAAGTGAATTTGACCCGTGGAGCTTCGTGAGCGGTGGGAAACATTTTTTTGATCGTATTAGAAAGGGGAAGTGTGCCTGAACGCCAGTGAGGAAATGAAAGACTAATGATGATGCGGTTGTTCTGATTTCCTTCCGAATCCCATGTTTCAAGTTCATCATAAATGTTATCTTCAAAAACTTCCAGATACTCAGTAAGAGAGGAGCTGTCAATCGCTTCTTCACCATATATTAGAAATAGCGGTACGTTCTTTACAGAATCTGGTTCCATTGCGTGTAGATACCATAGTGTTTCACCGGCAGGACCTACTTCATCAAAGCGATCGTCCTCTTGTAAAGCTAGATTAAAAGAAAATTCGAGTAATTTTTTATCTACGTTCGCATTAAGGTCAGCCTGATTCATCAAGGCTGCCGTTCCGATTGGTCCACCCTTGGCTTCTTCTAAAATGGCTTCAGCTAAGTTAAGAATACCAACGTGCACATCTACAAGAAGGGATCTTGGGAACCAATTCCCTGCAATTTTCACCAGATCCTCGTTTTTTTGTAGGGAAGATTCAATCGTATCCGTTAATTTCTGTTGATGGTTCTCAAAAATTAAAGCCAGATCATAATTTGGGTCATCATCTGATATATCGAGGATATGGTTAAGAGGATGGTCAGAAACATTGCTCGCGAACGATCTCTTTTCACCTGATTCAAATTCCACATCCAGGACAACTAATTTCTCGTAATCTGGGTTGAATCCATCTCTTGTACCTTGAATTACGCCGACTTTCATTTCATAAGAAGGGAAGATCAGCTTATCCCCTGTCTTGAATATGTTCTTTGGCAGGTAAATATCATTTTTATCCTGCAATTTATTTTGTGCCTCTTGTCTTTCAAGGACGATCCGGTTTGAAATAAGCGATCGGATCAATTCTTCAGATGATAAGGGGATTTCTTTCTCCAAAAGTAAATTGTAAATATATTCAATATCTTTAGCGCTAACGGAAAATTTTTCCCAATAATCTTTTTTAATTTGGTTTGTTGCAAGCATTTGGTCTGGTAATAATCCTTTCAGAGTTATTTAATTATAATTTAGTTAAGGGTATATGTTTTCAACCCAATCGAATGGGTCAACCTGATTACCGTTTACCCAGATGTCCCAGTGTAAATGAGGTCCTGTTACCCGGCCCGTATTTCCAATTTTTCCGATCAATTGACCAGTCTCCACGCGCTGATCTTTTTCAACCAAGATCTCGATTTGATGCGCGTATCCAGAAACCACTCCCTGCCCATGATCGATAAAAGTTGTATTTCCTCTAATATCCATTGGTCCGGTAAAAATAACAACACCCGGAGCTGGCGCATATATATTTAATGAATTTAAAACTACAGTAAAGTCCAACCCGCCATGAAATCCAAAATATTGTCCGCTGTTATACGAACGCCGATTGCCAAAATAAGAAGAAAATGCGATCGTTTGATCACTTAAAGACCCATCAACCGGAAAGCGGAACGTTTCAATCCAAAGTTTTTCATCTGAGACAGGTTCAAGAAGGTCATCAATTCTCTTGGATTCTTGAATGTTTAATTCTTCATCTATGAACGTGTATTTAACTGAAAGAGACTCTTCCACATATCCACCTAAAGAAAGCAGGACCTTTTGATCCACCTGGAAAATTTCCCCGTTCTCAAATACACCGTTGATCTTTAGATCGACCAAACCCTGTTCCTCCAGCGCGTGGATCCCATCAAGCGCATAATAAAACTGGTTTGTAGGATCCAGAAAAAATCGTAAGACATGGTTATCTAATTCACCGGTTAATTCAACAGGTAATGAGGATGTGACCTTTATTACTGAAGTGTGTCCTTGAACAATTGGAAGCGGAGATAATTTTATCGATTGAATATAAGGGGAAAAGGGAGAAGATAAATTGGCTGCATCTTCCGAAGGAAAATAAAAAGATTCGCCGGGTATACCAATGGAAAAATTATTATCATTAAATTTATTCACAAACCAGCGATTTTGCTTATGAATAACCGCTTGGCCGAAAGTGGAAGATTCTTTACTGATGCTAAAAGAACTATTTAAATTCTGACCATCCTGGTCATTGGAAGGGAGGATCAGGTTTGTACCTACAAAGATCTCGGCAGGACTTGTTAATTTATTAAGTTTCAAGAAGTTTTCAGTTGTTAAGTGGTATTTTCTTAGCAAAACCTGAAAAGATTCCCCAATTTGTACCGGATAAGATATCAGGAATCCACTCACACCTTCCAAACCAGGAATGAATAATTCTGTTCCTACTGAAATAAGATTTGAATCGATTATCCCGTTTATGGAAATGATCTCTTGAACGCTGACATTAAATTTATCAGCAATTTCCGTCAGGTTTTCTCCGGGTTGAACGATATAGATTGGATTATCCGTACTCTCTTGCGCGAAAGATACGGATAAATTTAGGAATATAAGGATTAAAGCTATAATAATGCTGGTTGTTTTTTTGGCCATTCAGAAATAATTCATTTTACAGTGTGATTCGATTAACCTAATAAGTTTACCATAACGAGGTAATATGAAAATTACGACTTGGAATATCAACGGTATTAGAGCGGCGACAAAAAAAGGAATTTTTGAATGGGTTAAGGAAAATAACGCAGATGTTGTTTGTTTTCAGGAAATAAAAGCCAAAGAGGATCAAATTGACCTTACACCCATTTACCAAATAGGATATAAATGTAAATGTTATCCGGCTGAGCGTCCTGGATATAGCGGTGTCGCTAATCTTTATTTTGAAAATTCTGCACCTGAAAAGATGATTTTGGGATTTGATAATCAAAAATTTGATATGGAAGGTAGAGTTATCCAATATTCTTATCCTGCGTTAGAGCTTTTTAATATTTATTTTCCAAATGGCGGTCAGGAGAATAAACGTGTTCCTTACAAATTAGATTTTTATGCGCATTTGCTTCAAGTTTGCAAATCCTTGATGAAGAATGGTAAAGAAATTGTGCTCACCGGGGATTTCAACACAGCCCACAAAGAGATTGACCTTAAAAACCCAAAAGCGAACGAGAATAATACTGGTTTTCTCCCTGAAGAA
>JAUSPC010000176.1 GCA_030655835.1 Pelolinea sp. | reverse complement strand
TATGCCGATGATTGGGACATCCCTGTTATGAACAAGGTGCTTGAAGAATGGGAAAGGATCTATAACCAGGTCAGACCGCATCATTCACTGGACAACCTTACGCCAAAAGAGTATATTCAGTCTAACTACCCACAGTCTTGGTCCCAAGTGTCTCATATGTATTGAACCTATACAATGATTTTACTTAATAGAACATATATACTATAATATACATGATATATAATCAATTTATTCTAGAAAAACGGAGTAACCTATGCCTTCTAAATCAACAGAATCAGAAAATAATCAAAAAGATGCAAAACGAGCGGTGCTTGAAAAAGCAATCGAAGATATCACAAAAAGGTTTGGAGACGGGTCCATCATCCGGTTGGGAGAAGCTCGCCATCTTGAGGTTTCGGCAATTTCAACCGGCTCGCTTTCCCTTGATATCGCATTGGGTGTTGGCGGAATTCCACGGGCACGAGTAGCAGAAATTTTTGGACCAGAAGCGTCTGGAAAGACCACTGTCTGTCTCCACCTGGCTGCTGAAGCTCAGAAAGCTGGTGGTACTGTGGCTTTCATCGATATGGAACACGCGCTTGATCCAGCTTATGCAGCAAAAGTCGGTGTAGATGTAGATGATTTACTTATTTCACAACCAGATACCGGTGAACAAGCGCTAGAGATCCTTCAAACTCTGGTCCGCTCGGGCGCTTTGGACCTGGTTGTTATCGATTCAGTTGCAGCGTTAGTTCCGCGTTCTGAGATCGAAGGAGATATGGGAGATGCGACAATGGGCATGCAAGCCCGACTCATGTCGCAAGCTCTTCGTAAACTATCTGGCGCGATCAGCCAAACACGAACTGCAGTCGTCTTCACCAACCAATTGCGCCAGAAAATTGGTGTTTATTTCGGCAACCCAGAGACAACACCGGGCGGGTTGGCATTGAAATTTTACGCATCCGTACGCCTTGATATCCGGAGAATTCAATCCATAAAATCAGGCGCAGAGATAACCGGCAATCACGTTAGAGTCCGGGTTGTGAAAAACAAGGTTGCAGCACCATTTCGCACCGCAGAATTTGATATCATGTATGATGAAGGCATTTCAAAATCCGGCGAGATCCTTGACCTGGGTGCGTCATTGGATGTGATCGCAAAACGGGGCGCTTTCTACTCATACGGTGATATGCGTCTAGGACAGGGGCGGGAAAATGCAAAGGAATTCTTGAAACAGAACCCGGAGTTAAGCGACGAGATTGAAACCGCTGTCCGCGAACAGGCATTGGGAGCATTATTACCAAGCTCGGATTCTGACGACGAGTCTCCAGAGGATCTTTCAGAAAACGAATAAACCTAATTAAGACCCCAAAAGAACGCTGTTGCTAACAGCGTTCTTTTTAAATATATTTATATTTCATTCAAACTGGTATTTCTTTATCCCCCAAACCATTTAAATAATATTAGAATTAGAAAAATTTGGATGATCTATTTTTTTTGAGTATTAAAGTAATAACCCTATGATCATTTTGGCAAGATAATTGCACCAATAATCGTAGAATATGAAAAAAACAAATGCTAAGAAAAGTTTTTCCTGGCTAACGCTGCTTGGTACATTTTTTGCGTTACTTATTTGCGTGACTACGAGCGGTATGATCTATATTGTCTATCCGCAATCGAATCAATTACTTAGGGTATTTTTCCACCAAAATTCCAGTGAACAACCCCAATTAATTTCCCAATTCAATGATTCAGATATGCCCACACCATTCCAGCCAGCCCCGACAGAAATATTCTTGCCTACGAACACGCCTGAAATAAAACCAACTGAAATACCTAAGCCAACCCCATCGCCGACAAAACAGTCAACCAAAGCATCAGAAAATGAGACGGGCGAACTGCCTGCTTCTTCATATATCAGCGGGATATATGGTTCTACTCAGCTTTATACACTTGATTGCGAAGCGCAAGCCGCAGTAGATTGGGCGGACTTTTTTGGCGTACACATTAATGAACTTGAATTAATTGATCGCATTCCGAAATCTGATGATCCAACTCAGGGATTCGTTGGAAATATCAACGGCTCCATGGGGCAGCTTCCCCCAGGTGATTATGGTGTTTACCCGGGTCCTATTGCAGCTATTCTGCGAGAATATGGGCTCAACGCTCGTGCCGTCAAAGGTTGGGACATTCAATCAATAAAAGAAGAAATTGCAGCAGGACGCCCGGTAATTGTCTGGATCGTCAATTTACCTTTCGCTGTTGAGACCAGCCAATACACGGCATCTAATGGAAACACCTCAATTGTCGCAAGATTCGAACACACATGGATCGTTACTGGTTACAACGCCTCGACATTCACTGTAATTGACAGCGAATGGACGTATAACGTTAAAACCGCCACATTAGTGGAACGCTGGAATGCGTTGGGAAATCAGGCTATTATCATGAATCCCGATTGAGCTGACCCTTATATAGATTCCGCGAAACAAATCTCTATTCCATTTTCCTTTGGTTATAGAATGCGTTCACATTTGAGCAAAGTAAAATTGAATTTCCTAATGAGCCCCTTTTTGTCAGAGCCATCGTCTCATATGTATATGAACTTATTCATTCACACCCACAAATTCAAAAACGAGTAAATTGTAGAATACAATTAGCCAATTAGATTTTCAAATAAGAAGGTTTCTATAGGTAAATTATCGGATTTCGAATAGTTAACAAGAATCTTTACAAATAATTGCAGGAGATTTCCATGGAACAATATGTCACGCAGGACAACATAGCCGCTAAAGGAAATAATTGGCTGGAACAAATTTCTCCCTATAATACACACAATATGCGCCTCAGCCGGGATAACGCTGCACTACTTGTGGTTGATATGCAGCTTTTTTTCCTCGACCCAGCTTCACCCACATATACTTGTGGCGGTCAGGCTATCCTTCCAAATCTCAAAAAGATCATTCAGGCTTTCCGGCAGGCAGATCGTCCTGTAATTTTCACTAAGCATGTACATCATGCCGATGGTCTTGACGCTGGGATCATGGGGTGGTGGTGGGAAGGTATGTGCCTGGAAGGAAGTCCGGAAAGTGAAATCCATCCCGATATATCTCCGCAGCACAACGAAAAAGTCATATCCAAACATCGATACTCGGCTTTTTATAACACTGACCTGGAAACAATTCTACGGGTTCTTAAAATAACGGATATTGTTATTGCAGGAATAATGACCAATATGTGTTGTGAATCTACTGCTCGCGATGCTTACTATCGAGATTATAGGGTGTTTTTTCTCGCCGATGGAACGGGGAGCATCACCGAGGAGATGCATCTGTCGAGTTTACTCAATCTCGCCTTTGGCTTTTCATGGGTGACTACCGTAAGCACAGTTTTAGCTCAATTAAGTGACCAAACTTAGCCTGATAACTAAAACTGGCAGGCATTGGAGTGCTACAGTTTGGGTTTTTTGGTCATGCAAAACATAAACTTTTCTCAACTACCCACAACACAAACCATGTCACTACGATACATTCTCATTCTTGATAATCTGTGTTATTATCGCAAATCCTGATAGTGCACCGGTTTTGCCTCATTCATATCAACTCTGAATATTAATGTTTAGAAAGTGAACTTGGCAGAGTTTTTTTTTAAAGAACTTCGAACAAACATGAGCAATTTCTAATCCCAACGGGGAATCTCGTCCCATCCATTGGTGGGCGGCTCAATGGATTTCAAACCAGCTACATCTACCATTTTCTTTAACAACTGGTGGGTTTGCACCGCATCAAAAGCATTGGTCTGGGGTTGTTGGCGTGAATTAACACAATCGAAGAAATGTTCCAATTCACCATAAAAACCACGTTCTTTTAAATCAGGTATCCACGAACCAACACGGTCTGTCCCAAGAATCTGCTCATGATCACGGTTTTTAATAGTCAACTTTTCAAAAGCGTTCACTTCTACGGAGAAATTGTCACCATGCAGGACCACACTCTCCTGCCAGGATCCAGCTTGCAGGCTTGTCATTATCACCCCAATACCGCCATTACACAGGCTGCATACGCTAACTGCTCCAACAATCTTTCCGTCTTGCTGCTCGTAATAGGTGTTCAATGGCACAACATTACCACAATAGAAACGCATAAGGTCGATTTGATGAATGGTGTCGTCAAGATAATTGTTGTAAAGATTAGTATGCGTCGCTTTAACGCGACTTTTTTGAATAATCGCTAGTTGTATTTTCTTGCCTTTAAAAACTTCTTTTGCTTTTTTATACTGCAGGGTAAATCTGCGGTTGAACCCAACCATGAGGATTTTATTTTCCTCCTTCGATAATTGCGCTAAAATTTGCGCTTCCACACTATTTTGCGCCATCGGTTTTTCTACAAATACATCAATCCCCGCCTTTAAAAGAATTTTCACAAATTCAAAATGTGTCTGGTCATTAGTCAATACAAAAGCAGCATCGGGTTTCATCTCAACCAATTCTTGCGCACTAGTTGTTCCATTGCTTAGGTGGAATTTTGCGCAAGTTTTATCAACCGAAGCCTGCGTTCGGCTATATATACCAATAATTTCTATCCCCGGCCAAGTTGAAAGGATCGGAAGATAAGCCCTCTGGGTTATACCGCCGGCGCCGAAGATGGCAATTTTCATTTTCTGCAACCTCGTAACTTTATTTAATAATCAAACTTCGTAGACAATTTTCCCTTGAACAAGGACCAACCGCATATTGAATTCTTCATCAAAAACGATAAGGTTGGCATCCATTCCTTCTTTAATAGCACCCAGATGATCCTGCATCCCCAGCAGCTTCGCAGGATTGTGAGTTGACATTTGAAAGGCATCGTTTATGGAAATATTTAGATCTTGATGGATATTGGCTACACAATCAATCAGTCGAGCTGTACTTCCGGCGATAGTCCCATCAGTCAATTTTGCACAGCCATCCTTCACAATCACTTCCTGCCCGACTAAATTATAGATTCCATCTGGCAATCCGGCCCCTGGCATCGCGTCAGTGATCAAAATGATACGATCTTTTCCCAGACAGCGGAAGAGAATTTCCATAGCGCCAAGATGCACATGCACCTTATCTGCAATTAATTCCGCAGTGACATGGTCTGATGCCATCACGGCTCCAATCACACCTGGTTTGCGATGGTTAAAAATTGACTGTGCATTGAAAGTATGGGTAACATGCAAGAAATCGCTCTTTAAGGCATTGGATGCAGTTTCAAAATCAGTGTTTGAATGTCCTAGCGCTACAATGATATTTGCGTCTCTGAATGCTTTTGCGATTATTTCAGCATTTTCAAGCTCGGGAGCCAGCGTGACCTGTTTTATCCAACCTTTACCGACTTTAATAATTGAATTAACTTCTTCAATATCAGGCTTTCGCAACCAGATAGGATTAAAGGCTCCCTTTTTTTCTATGTTCAGATAAGGGCCCTCAAGATGAAGCCCTAATGCTTGTGCGCCAAACACACCATCTTCAAGGATTGGAACGTAGGATTGGATTAATCCGAGCAAAGTATCTGCATCTGGAGCAGCAATCGATAGCAGAAAACCGGTCACGCCAGTTTGAACTACCCATTCAGAATATTTTTGTAAGGATCCTTTTAGATCTGCTAAACCGAAAGTCACACCATACCCACCGTGCACATGAATATCAATTAAGCCAGGTGCCAGATAGCATCCTGCAATATTAATTGATTGATCAAATTGTTGATCTGATTCATGAATGGATCCGGTATATATGATCTTGCCCTCGTCAGAGACAAGCACTTCACCATTCTCAACCGTTTGGAACGGGGAAATTATTTTTGCATTGGTAATCCGGATAGTCATCTTAGATTTTATTATATACGAAACAAAATGAAGAGAGCGATTTTTGGCAGCTGTTCCAATTATTTGTAGCTTTTATTGAGAATATCCGATACAGACAAATTGAATTATGATTTCTTTGTAACCTTTTTGAAATTTAATACTTGGGTTTTTATAATCGATTTTTTGATAGTGTTCTGATATGTTTTGATAGAATTTGAAAAAACGAGGGGGTAGGATTGAAGATAAATTCACGGAGGAATATAACAACATGAAGAAATCTTGGAAAATTACTGCTCTGATTCTTGGTATTATTTTTGATATTCTTTTTTGGAAAAAGAATCCTGGCATCTCATTTGCTATTTTTGTTTCCCTATGTTTGTTCGCCGGCTACCAGTTATTCAGATCGGAACATATTCCCCATGCACGCATAAATCTATTACTTTTAATACCGATAGTTTTCTTTTCCATGATGACTTTTATTCGGCAGGATCCATTTACCTCCCTTATAAATTACACCCTGGTCTTAGTAACCGCAGGGATTCTCACGATGACTTATCAAAGCGGCCTCTGGCCATCCTTTAGCATTATTGATTACATTACGAATTTATTCCGATTAGTCGGCAGTATTCTGAAGTTCCCAATATTTACACCATCAAAAGATAGCTCTGATCTTGCTTCAAAAAATGAAGAAGGCACAAAGAATACCATCTGGCCAATTATCCGCGGGTTGTTGCTGGCAATACCGGTTTTATTCATATTCATTTCACTTTTTTCATCCGCCGATCTGATATTTAACCAGAGAATTAACTCTCTCATTGCGAACCTGAATATTGAAAAATTACCGGAATATATCTTCAGAGGTATTTATATTTTATTGATCGCAAATTTTCTTGCAGGGGTTTTTAATAATGCCGCAACTAATAGTCAAAACAAGGATCTGATTGGTGTCGATAAACCTGTCGTAGCGCCATTCTTGGGTTTTACAGAAGCAGGCATCATCTTAGGTAGCGTTCTATTGCTCTTTCTATCTTTCGTAGGCATACAATTCCGGTATTTCTTCTTTGGAAATTCTAATATTACTCTTGCGGGATTCACATATGCTGAATATGCGAGACGCGGGTTTGGCGAGCTTATTGCAGCTGCCTTTTTAAGCTTAATTCTTCTATTAAGCTTAAACACGATCGCTAAGAGAACGAGTAATCAGCAGAAGAAGATCTTCTCATTCTTATTTATCGGTCTTGTCGGTTCTGTGCTCATCATTTTGGTATCCTCATTTCAACGGCTATTATTATATGAAGCAGCCTATGGATTTTCTCAATTACGAACATATTCACACGTTTTTATGATCTGGTTAGGTATTCTATTGACAGCAGTGGTCATTATAGAAATCATTGATCGCCCAAGAGTGTTTGGGAATATCGCCTTGTTAGCTTTGATCGGATTTTCAGCATCACTAAATCTCCTGAACGTAGATGCTTTTATTGCACGACAAAATATTGGTCGAACCTCGCTTGGCAAGGACCTCGATGTATCTCACCTGACATCTCTGACAAATGATTCTGTTCCAACATTGGTAAAAGCATATTTATCATCAAATTTATCGGAGAATGCTCGGGATGGGATTGGCGCCGCCCTTGTCTGTTTTCAAGTTCAAGAAGATGCTGATAAAGCCAAAATACAAACATGGCAGTCATTTCATTTATCGGACTGGAAGGCGGAAAGAGAATTAGAAAAAGTACAGCAACAATTAAGTGAATATCAGATTCAAAACGAAGATTGGTCAACGGTGGTGATAAGCCCTGACGGTTTTGAATATCCGTGCCAGGGTTATTACTGGTTTGACTAATAATAACGAAAA
>JAUSPC010000133.1 GCA_030655835.1 Pelolinea sp. | reverse complement strand
TAACGAAAGAAAAGCAATTCTTATATACCCAAAACGTAATATTTTTATTTTATTATTTTCATCGGTCTTTGAGGGATGGTTTTCTTCAAAATTCATGAAGTCAGATTATATCATTCACCCTTCTTGTTGAAAAATAGTAGTAAATAAGCAACCCGAGAATTATTATTCCAGCAATAATAATTCGGAATGATCTTGGAGAAAATCCCAATATCGAAATTGTTTGCATTTCGATAGGCACAGCAAACAAAGGGATCCGAGATAATTGGCCATTATTTTTTTCAAACAAAAGATAGATCCAAACTATACCCTGTAGATCCTCATCTTCTGTCGTGATCTCCCATTCAAATCGCTGAGGATGTCCTGCCTGATAGGGCGAAATGATGCTAGGTCCTGTTTTGGGTATATTTCCTGAAATCTCCAGACGCACTTCAATTGCACTATTGCATTCATTATTTTCCGCTTGCGTGTATAAAGAAGTTCGAGAATTATTCAGGAGTAAAACCAAAACCTCGCTGCTATCTGCTTTAGAAATTAAATTCGGGTAAATGATCTCCCACTTCCGTTCAAGCAAATCTGTGATTTCTCGGCATTCAATCATTGGTAATTGATTGGCTTGAACCTTATTAAATTCTAAAGTAATTAAAGATGTACGAATTGGCCAAAACTCCCAGATGGATAATCCAATTAATAAACTAGCAGCTGCCACTATCAGAGCTCTTTTTTTCATGATATCTTGATCAATTAATGGTTAATAAATATTACCAATGATATACTAAAATAAAATCTTTTTAGGAGAAAATGAATGCCAATTCACCCCGCTGAACCATTTCGAATCAAATCAGTTGAACCCATTAAACTAGTTAGCAAAGAAGAACGAATTCAAGCAATGAAAAATGCTGGATATAACCTTTTCGCGGTTCCCGCTGAAGACGTTTATATTGATCTTCTTACAGATTCCGGCACTGGTGCAATGAGCCAGAATCAATGGGCAGCCATAATGCAGGGTGACGAATCCTACGCAGGGGCTCGCTCTTATTACCGCTTGAAGGCAGTAATGGAAAAAATATTTGGTTTTAAATATTTTGTTCCTACTCATCAAGGACGAGCAGCTGAAAATATCCTTGCTTCAATAATGATCAAACCGGGCACTTATGTTCCATCTAATATGCATTTTGATACAACTGATGCCAATATTAGAGCACAGGGTGGATCTCCTGAGAACCTGGTCATTGATGATGCATTTGATATTGAAAAATATGTTCCTTTCAAGGGGAATATGGACCTCGTCAAACTAGAACAATTCATTAACGAAAAAGGTGTTGAGAACATCCCATTTGGTGCCATCACGATAACCAATAATGCTGGGGGAGGACAGCCAATTTCCTTAGAAAATATCAAAGCCGTTTCAAAAATTTATCGAAAATATAAAATTCCGTTTTTCATCGATTCCTGCCGGTTTGCAGAGAACTGCTATTTCATAAAAATGCGTGAAAAAGGATACGCATCTCACACACCTTTGGAAATAGCACAAGAGATATTCTCCTATGCGGATGGCGCATGGATGAGCGCTAAAAAAGATGCCATTGTAAACATCGGTGGATTCCTCGCTTTAAATGATGAGAAATTATTCCAAGAAGTTAGCAATGCGTTGATCCTCCGGGAAGGTTTCCCAACATATGGTGGATTAGCTGGCAGAGACCTTGAAGCGCTTGCAACTGGATTATTTGAAGGATTGGAGGAAGATTATTTAGCATATCGAATCAATCAGACCGCATATGTTGCAGAAAAGATAAAAGAAATAGGCATCCCGATCATTGAACCACCCGGAGGCCATGCAATATATATCGATGCGGGAACAATGCTCCCCCATATTCCACAATCCGAATTTCCAGGACAGGCGTTAACGGCTGCGCTATATCTTGTAGGTGGTATTAGGGGTGTCGAGATCGGATCAGTAATGTTCGCACACCCTGATCCAGAAACAGGTGAAATGGTATATCCAAAATTAGAACTTGTTCGATTAGCAATCCCCCGCCGAGTTTATACCCAAAGCCATATGGATTACGTAGTGAATGTCTTAAAGAAGATCTATGAGCAGCGTGTATCTTTCCGTGGGTACAAGCTAACCTACTCACCAGATCTATTGCGGCATTTTACTGCTCGGTTTAAGCCTTTGTAGATCGCTCTTTTAGCTTTACTTCATCCCATAGAGCATCCATCTCTGAAAGCGTGACATCTGTCAGTAATTGTCCGCTTTCAGAGATTTTCTTTTCAATATATTCAAATCGCTTAAAGAACTTTTTATTTGTCAATCGAAGAGCGCTTTCGGCATCAAATCCATTCCAGCGAACCAAATTTACCACTGCAAACAGCAAATCCCCTAATTCTTTTTCTAATTCCTGCTGATCCTTCGCATTGATGACCTCTTTAAGTTCTTCATTGATTTTCTCAAAGACAGGACCTATTTCTGACCAATCAAATCCCACACGCGCAGCACGTTCCTGATATTGTTGTGCAATCGAAAGAGAGGGCATTTTTTTTGGTATCGATGAAAGAATACTGTTCGATTCAACAATACCTTTTTGATTTCTTTCCTTTTCTTTTATTTTTTCCCAATTCCTCAAGGCTTCTTCTTCATCGCCAACGCTTGCTTTTCCAAATACGTGTGGGTGGCGATGTATGAGCTTCTGGTGTATATCATGCACGACTTGCATTAAAGAAAATTCCTCGTTTTCAACCGCGATTTGCGAATGTAAAACAATTTGTAGAAGCAGATCGCCTAATTCCTCACGCAAGTGCTCGTTATTCTGTTCATCAATTGCATCAAGTACTTCATAAGTTTCTTCAAGTAAATTAGTTCTTAATGATTGGTGAGTTTGTTCCTTATCCCAAGGGCAGCCATCAGGTGCTCTTAAGCGGGCGATCAATTCCTGAAATTCATTAACTGAAACATATCCATTAATTGGATGAAAAAGCAAATAAATCCTTTGCTTTCCTTTAAGCATTTCATCCAGCTTATTAATTTTAATAACCGCATGATGTAATTCTGTTATTGCTTGATAGAAACAATCGATCTCATAATCTTCTGAATAAGATGTATTAAACAATTTGATCAAATTTGAAGTGCGCTCTTTTTGAATATCGATAGCGTATAAACAATATGAATCTTTTGAATGAATGAGAGTATGACGGTCATACAATTTATTTCCATCTACGATCCGTATGTCGTCTATATTATCTTTTTGAAGCAAATCCAAAACCGCTTTAATTTCTAACAGATTCATCGTTGACTACCTCAGCATGCCACCCACTAAAATTATACTACCCACCTTTTTTGAAAGTGGGTAGTTGAAAAACTGAATAAATATATTTTGAAATATTGGTTTTTTATCGCTTTGTGTATGTAGGTGCTTTACGTGCTCGTTTTAGACCAGGTTTCTTACGTTCTTTAACCCTTGGGTCTCGCGTCAGCAATCCATCCTTTCGAAGGGTTGCAATGTAATCCGGGTTCAATTTTACAAAAGCCCGTGCCAATCCAAGTTGTACTGCATCTGTTTGACCGGTAACACCACCGCCCTCAACTTTTACGGTAACATCATATAAAGTCTGGTTTTCTCCAGTGCTTCCGAATGGTTCCATAATTGAATCTGCGTCACCCAAGCGAGTAAAGTAATTTTTCAGGTCTTTATCGTTGACTGTAAAATTACCAGCTCCTTTTATAATTCTAACTCGGGCTGTACTTTCTTTCCGTCGCCCAATGCCTTCGTAATACTGTTCCGCCATCTATCTGCTCCTCATCTTACTTAAATTCAACAACCTTAGGACTTTGTCCTGCATGCGGGTGTTCTGCACCACTATAAATCTTTAATCTCTTTAGCAAGCGACGTCCATGTTTGTTGTGCGGCAGCATGCCTTTTACCGCAAATTGAATAATTCGATCAGGGTGATTTTTTAATTGATCTGGATATGCTACTGCCTTCAATCCACCAGGATAACCTGAATGTCGATACTATATTTTTTCTTTCTCTCTTGTCGAATTCACTTTGATATCCTTGGCATTGATCACAATCACAGAATCGCCCATAAGTACACCAGGTGTAAAATCTGGTTTATGTTTTCCTAACAGCAATTCAGCAATTTTTGTTGTCATTCGACCTAATTTTTGGTCTTTGGCATCAACTAGCCACCATTTTGATTCAGCTTGCCCTTTAATTACATAGGTTTTTTCCACAATGACCTACTCCATAAATTTTATTTAATTATTAATATATTATTTCTTCTAAAAACAATCCTTTTGCCGGTGCAATACCGGATGGCAGATTGCCAACACCTTCTAAGCTATCTATTATCGTATCTAATTTCACTTTATGCTGCCCTGCACAAACCAGGATAAATGTAATTCTTCTTACCATGTGGTAAAGAAATGAATTTGCTCTGATTTGAAAATAGATCCTATTTTCCCTAATCCTACTCCATTCGGCTTTTTCGATTGTTCTTTGAGTTCTGCCACCTTTTTTATAAGGATTTCCAAACGCTGAAAAATTGTGAGTTCCACAAATTTTCCCAGCTGCTTGATTCATCAATTCTAAGTCCACTTCTGGCCATACACGCCAATGATATCGTTCTGCTAATGGCTCGGTTGAAGGGTTGACATAAATCTGATAGCGATATTTTCTGGATTTTGCGTCATATCGTGGGTGAAACCCATCTTTCGCGATCTTTACACTGATAACCGATAAATCTGATGGAAGATAATAATTCAATGCTCTTCCAAGATCCTCATCAGTGTGAGGCCACATCAACTCAAAAACTGCCACCTGCTCATCAGCATGGACTCCAGTATCAGTGCGTCCAGATGAGGTAATTGTTTCACCCATCCATCCCAATTCTCCAAGCGCGTTTTCTATTTCCCCTTGGACAGTGCGCTTAATTAATTGGCGCTGATATCCGTAGAAATCAGTTCCGTCGTAGCTTATTTTAATTTGGTAAAGTGCCATTCCAACCGTTCATACGGAAGGATTATTCTTCAACTAACTCTAAGATAACCATTTCTGATGAATCGCCTGATCTCAGACCCAACTTGAACATCCGAGTATATCCGCCTGGTCGAGATTCAAACCGGGGAGCAATATCATCAAACAGTTTTTTTACAATCGCTGCATCAGCCAGCTCGGATGCTGCCAAACGGCGTGCATTTACCTTATCAACATCTGATCCGGAAGCACTGTTTTTCGCCAAAGTGATCAATTTTTCTGCGTCTCCGCGGATCGCTTTTGCTTTAGCTTTAGTCGTCTTGATCCGATTATTCTCGAATAATTGTTTAATCAATACTCGGCGGAGAGCTTTTCTTTGGTCTTTGCTTCTGCTTAATTTATAACCTGCAACATGATGGCGCATTAGTCTGTCTCTGCCTCACTTTCTTCATTATCGTCTTTCATATACCCTTTTTCCTGCATTTTTTCTGTTAATTCATCCAGGCTTTTCTCTCCGAAATTACGGATGGACATAACCGCTTCTTCCCCTTTTTCAAGAAGCTCAATTACATCACCAACAGATGTGACACCAGTACGTTTTAGGGAGTTGAAAACTCGGACAGAAAGGTCCAAACTTTCAATAGGCATTTCAGCAGTTTCACTGCTGATCTTTTTTGGCGCCTCTTCCACTTTTTCCTCAACAACTTCAAGCATTTCTTCTTTCACACCGGCGATCAATCTAAATTGTTCAATTAATATTTTTCCGGAGGATGCTAATGCCTCTTCCGGTGATATTGTTCCATCAGTCCAAATTTCCAATGTAAGCCGGTCATAATTTGTACTTTGTCCGACTCGGGCGTTTCCAACATCAAAATTCACCCTTTGAACAGGACTAAAGATCGCATCTACAGGTATTTCTCCAATTGGAAGGTTAGAATCCCTTTCATTGGAAGGTAAATATCCTCTTCCGCGTTCTACTGTGAAATCAATCGTTAGATCAGCTTTTGAATCATCCACAGTGAAAAAATAAAGATCAGGATTCACAATCTCAATTTCTGATGTAACTTGAATATCAGCAGCGGTTACAACTCCTTCACCACTAACGTCCAAATGCATATGAGAAACATCTCCTTCATGCATTATGACTCGCAGCAATTTTACCTGAAGCATTACTTGAAGAACATCCTCACGTACACCAGGAATATCACTGAACTCATGTAATGTGTCAGATATCCGAATAGATGTTACCGCTGAGCCTTCGAGCGATGAAAGCAGCACTCTTCGTATAGAATTTCCGAGAGTGACACCATATCCCTGCTCTAATGGACCAATAATAAATTTAGAGTAATTTCGGGATTCATCTTCCCGTTCCAATACTGGCGTTACCATATTACTTAGTGCCACTGTTACCCTCTCTTCTATTAAACCTAATCAGTTTCAATTAAATCACCAATCCTACCGTGAGTAATATTCAACGATCAGTTGTTCATTAAGGTTACCATCAATCTCACCGCGTTCTGGTGCTCGCAGAATTCTGCTGCTCAAATTTTTCAGATCTCTTTCGATCCAAAGCGCACAATTTGTCTTTTCTGCTCGTTCAGAAAGATCCTGGAATAACGAGTTCTTCTTTGATCCCTCTCGAACTGTAAGCACATCGCCTTCTTTCAGCAGCATTGATGCAATATCCGATTTTCGTCCATTAACAATGAAATGTCCATGATTGACCATCTGACGTGCCTGTGTTCTATTCACGGCGAATCCCATACGAAAGACAACATTATCCAATCGGGTTTCTAAAATTATCAGTAAATTAGCACCTGTTTGACCGCGCTGTTTGACTGCTAGTGCGAAATACCGTCGGAATTGCTTTTCTAAAATACCGTAAATACGGCGCGCTTTTTGCTTCGCACGTAATTGGCGGTTGTAATCTGATTCTCTTCGTCTTCTTGTTTCAGAAAAACGGCCATGCTGCCCGGGGGCATAAGCTCGCCTTTCAAATGCGCATTTAGATGTAAAGCAGCGTTCTCCTTTTAGGAAAAGCTTCTCACCTTCACGTCGGCATAATTTGCAAACTGAACCTGTATATCTTGCCATTTATAGTTTCTCCTAAACCTTACACGCGGCGTTTCTTTGGTGGCCGGCAGCCATTATGTGGTACCGGTGTAATATCAGCAATTGATCGTATTTTCATACCTTGCGCCTGAATCGCTCGTATTGCAGATTCGCGGCCAGGGCCTGGTCCTTTGATGAGCAGATCGATTTCCTGAATACCCATTGACTGAGCCTTTTTCATTGAATCTTCAGCTGCAAGTCTGGCTGCAAAAGGAGTGCTCTTGCGAGATCCCTTGAAACCAATTGAACCTGCGCTAGTCCAAGAAACGGTATTTCCCTGTTGATCTGTCACAGTGATGATCGTATTGTTAAATGTCGCGTATATATGAACTTGCGCAGAAGACAAGGTTCGTTTTGTCTTCTTTGCTGACGTTTTCCGCCGAGTAGGTTTTGTTTCTTGTGCCATAAATAATTCCTCTTAATTAGTTATTGAGACCAATATCCACCAAATAACTATTTCTTTGTTGCACCACGGCGTCGACCGCGACCCGCAACAGTTTTCTTTGGTCCTTTTCGTGTTCTTGCGTTTGTTTTAGTGCGTTGGCCGTGAACTGGAAGACCTCTGCGGTGGCGAAGACCGCGGTAACATCCGATTTCAACCAAACGCTTAATATTCATTTGAACATCACGTCGAAGATCACCTTCAACCTGATAATTCTTGGTGATAATTTCGCGCATCGCACTCACATTTTTCTCAGTCAGATCTTTAACCTTAGTATCAGGATCCACATCTGCCGCTGCCAGGATCTTTTTTGCTCGTGTTAGGCCAATACCAAATATATATGTCAGCCCAATTTCGATCCGCTTTGAACGCGGTAAGTCTACACCTTCGATTCTTGCCATATTTTATTATCCCTGTCTCTGTTTATGTTTCGGATTTTCACAAATCACGTAAAGCACGCCTTTTCGTTTTACAATTTTACATTTTGCGCAACGCTTGCGGATTGATGGTGATACTTTCATTACAAACTCCTCTTAATCTATTACAGCAGCCGCAAATTTTTTATTATAACCTTTTAATTTGTTATCGTCTACCAATTATTAACAATTTATTACTTTAAATAACGCTTCAGTTACCTGGTCGATTTGCAGAGCACCATTTACTTCAACAAGCAATCCCTTTTCTTTATAAAAGTCAATCAAAGGGGCTGTTTGATCAAAATAAACATGTATACGCTGCTCAACCGTCTCCCGTTTATCATCTTCACGTTGATAGAGAGGGGAACCATCAATATCACAAGTTCCTTCCTGTTTTGAAGGTTTGTATTTTGTGTGGAAAACGTGGCCCTCTGCCTTACAAGTCCACCGTCCGCTCAAACGCTCAATCAACTCTTTTTCGTCTACATTTATGAATGGTACGCAGGTAATTTGTTTATGCATCGATTTCAGAAGCTCTGAAAGCGCTTCTGCCTGAGCTGGAGTGCGCGGGAAACCATCCAATAACGCACCGTTGGAGCAATCTGCTTGCATCAACCTGTCTTTTACCATCCCGATAGTTATATCGTCTGGCACCAACTCGCCTTTATCCATAAATTGTTTTGCCTTGAGGCCTAATTTAGTATTTGACTGCAAATTTTCACGGAAAATATTTCCCGATGAAATA
>JAUSPC010000032.1 GCA_030655835.1 Pelolinea sp. | reverse complement strand
GTAAAACGTGCGGTGTACGGCTCTATTTTCTTTGTGATCATTGGACTGCTCAGCGCGGTTGGGACTGCGGTGGTATATGGATTTGGAGGATATCAGGTTATTCTGGGAAGTTTCACGGTTGGCACAATCATTGCGTTTGGATCTTACCTCGGGATACTGTATCAATCTTTGCAAAGTCTCGCGAACGCACCGATCGAGTTCAGTACATCCGTTGTCAGCTTTGAACGCGTGTTCGAGGTAATAGACCTTCCGGTTGAGATCGATGACAAACCGAATGCGAAGGAACTTGTAGATATCAACGGAAAAATCGAGTTCAAGCATGTTTGGTTCAATTATGATGACAGTTCCAGGTTCCTGCTGTCCGATGTGCGCCGTTTCGGAAGATTAAATGATGATGCGGCAATTCTTTCGGATGAGAAAATACCCAGTGATAAAGAAGAAGATAGCGGCCATTCACAAGCCAGGGAAACCGCTTTACGGGATATCAACTTCACCATTCTTCCCGGCCAGCTAACTGCTCTGGTTGGACCGAGCGGCGCGGGAAAGACCACTCTGACTTACCTACTTCCGCGATTATATGACCCGAATAAGGGCAAGATTTTACTCGACGGAGTTGATCTGCGGGATGTCTCGCTCAAATCGCTGATCGCGCAAATTGGCATGGTGACGCAGGAAACTTATTTATTCCACGATACGATCTATACCAACTTGATGTATGCGAATCCAGAAGCGAATCAGGCAGAAGTCGAAGAAGCGGCCAAAGCGGCTAATATCCATGATTTTATTGCCATGCTTCCAGAAAAATACAATACGATCGTTGGAGAACGTGGATATCGCTTAAGCGGCGGGGAGAAGCAGCGCATCGCATTGGCGAGAGTAATCCTCAAGGACCCCCGCATCCTGATCTTGGATGAAGCCACAAGCAGCCTGGACAGCGAATCAGAAGCGCTCATACAGGAGGCACTTGAACGCGTCATGGCTGGCCGAACCAGCATTGTTATCGCACATCGCCTGAGCACGATCCTGTCTGCTGACCAAATTCTGGTGTTTGACCGCGGCGAGATCGTGGAAAAAGGCACCCACGCGGAATTATTAAAGGAAAACGGCACCTACGCGGGGTTATATAAAACGCAATTCGAACAAATTCGCTCTATTTAATAGAACAATTTTGTGGTTTCATATTTGATCTAAACTGGGATTTAAATTCAGCGCTGGATTCAATAAGTAAGAGTCAAATATGAATCATATCGTTTGAAATAGTTTTATTTAAAAAATTGAATACAATCAAGAGGGATTGAAAAAATTTATGATCAATAGGTATATGGAAACGGATATTTAATTAGATCCCGTTATTATTTGTTATCATTACTGTTATTCCATCAATTCATTAGGACCATCGATGACACAAAAAAAAGAAGGTTTATTAACCACCGCTCACCAAGTTTTGGAAGATGAAATTAGATCTTTGCAAAACCTGAGATCACTCATCAACGCGGATCTTGAAATTGCCTGCAAGATGATAATGGAGTGTAAGGGCAGGATCATTTTTACGGGGGTTGGCCATTCCGGCCATATTGCCAATAAATCTGCTGCCAATATGTCAAGTCTTTGTAAACCGGCGTATTTTCTGCATGCTGGTGAGGCAGCGCACGGCGATCTGGGATTGGTGACGGAAGAGGATGTTGTGATCCTGATCTCAAATAGCGGCGAAACATCGGAAGTGTTGGCAATCCTGCCGCAGATAAAACGGTTGGGAGTAAAAACGATCGCAATAGTGGGAAATGTGACATCTTCTCTCGCAAAGGCCTGCGATGTGGCGCTACCGATAGGCGCGGAGGAAGAAGCCGGACCGTTTAAGTTTGCCGGCTCAAGCAGCGCATTGAACACAATGGCGCTGTGTGACGCGATGATCATAGCCATTACCGCATATAATGGACTGCGAGAAGAGGATTACCTCAAAGCGCACCCGGGGGGCGCGGTTGGAAAACAACTGAAAGAGAAACATAATTAGAATTTATATCCCAAGGAGAATGTGAGGTTATGACACACTTACTGGTTATTGGCAGTCCATCGCTTGATACGATCCATACAAAAGACCAAACCTTTGAAACGTTGGGCGGTGCGGGTTTATATATGTCTATGGCCGCACATCGAAGCGGTGTGGACGTATCCATGTTCGGACCGCGGCCTGATCCTGTTCCGGATGTGCTGAACCCATTTTCTAAACGCTTGAAAGAATGGATAGGGCCTTCAATATCGCCAGATGAAATCCCCCACTTTGAGATCTCGCATAATAACGAGAAAGCCGATTATCTTAAATGTTCGGTGGATGTAGAAATTGATCTGGATCTTAATACCCTGCCCAAGGATTTATCTGACTACGATGGTGTGCATATCACCGCAATGGGCGATGCGGATGTGCAGCAAGCGTTATTGACAGCCTGCCGTGAACGCGGCGCAAAATTGATCTCTTTAGGGACATGGATCACAAATATCAAAGTAAAAACTGATACAGTCAAAAGATCATTGGAAAATGCGGACGTGTTCTTTATGAATGAGGAGGAAGCAGTCTATCTATTTGGATCGGTCGATAATGCCCATGTGCAAACCGGTCAAATTTTGTATATTACTATGGCTGATAAAGGCGCGCTTGTTATTCAGGGCGATTTCAGAACACACATCAACGCTGCCCAGACACGCCTGGTGGATCCCACCGGCGCTGGTGAGACCTTCTGCGGGGCAGTGATGGCAAATTTACTGCTTGGTATGCACCCGATCACTGCCGGACAAAGAGCCAGTGTACTTGCGGCAGAAGAAATTGCGCACATTGGCCCAACCGCGCTGCTGAAGGATGACCTACCGCCAGTTGTTCCATTAGATGAACGCGTGTGTATTAATAAAGAACAAGTTGAAAAAGTATCAGCTGTAGTAAAAACCCTATCATATGCAGGTTCATTTAACTTTGTTTCCGACTATTTGCCTCCCGCCGACCATCCCAATGCGCTCGATTATTTTTTTGCAGTCACTTTGCAGCAGTTCAGTTTCTGGGAGGATGACGGCAGCAGATATACCAAGCCGCTGATCTCACAAATTGACGGAACGCTCCTGAAAGGTTCTGCTTATCTATATTACGCGTTTACCCGGAAGCTGAAAAAAGACCCGTTATTTTTTACCCCTGAACGACAGGCACAGATAACCGAACACGATCTACTTGTTGTATTCCGGGCTGACGACGGGACTGATCCGATGCCTGCAATTGATCTGCATGTTCAACAGGCCAACCAGTATGGGCGGGATATGCTGGCAATGGGGCTTACTCCTGTGGAAATGATGGCGCGAGCTCAAGATTCACCGATGCCGCTTAAATCTTTTATGATGAAGCTGGATCACATTGGCGGATATAAAGAGGATCCGATCCGTAAGAAATCAGACCTTCTGGCGCTCAGTCTCAGCCAGCGCCCGGAAAAATTCTTTAAATTTGGAGCGAATGAGACCGTAGCCCCTGTGGTTGATTATCACTGCATGCGTTCCTGCCTGCGGATCGGTTTGATCGATGTAATGGACTCGGGCCTTAATAATAAATTAGCCGGGCGGGAGATATTATCCAAAGATGAGGAATGGGCGGTGCGGTTTGCGGCCTATCACATTCAGGAGCAGGTGGAAGCGCTTTCTGGCAAACCGATCGGTGCGGTGGATTGGTTCTTCTTTAATTACATGCGCAGCCACTGCCCTGAGATGACAGACCTTATATGCAAGGAATGCGCTGTGGACGCAGTCTGCGCGCATCGGAAAGAGATGTTCCAGCCGGTGTTGAGGACCACTTTTTACTAGGAGCCAACATTTGGTTCCCATCCAGTTTGATCTGATAGCTTGAAGAATGTTCGTTTCGTGATCAATTTTAATTTTTATTGGGTTTTCGCTTAGTTATTTCATACGCAGGAAAAAAGTAAATACGGATACAATACCTATATGAAGAAAGGCAGCGTGATTCGCTTCAAAATCAATTTGGCAAAAGGGATAGCGTTACTATTCACCGGATTATTTTTGTTGGTTGGAAGCCTGGCCTGCTCAAAAACTTTTACCAACGCTCCTGAATCCTTGGCTGAACCAAATGTAATTATGATCACAGAAACCGTAATTCCTGCTCCAACAATGACCCCAGGGCCGACTGCAACCGCAACACCAGATGCAACTGCGACAGCGCAAGCACTCAGGGAATATAATTTGCGGATCTTTGACCAATTCATTGAGAATAATAAGAACGGTAATGGTGATCAGGTAACAGGTTTATGGGTTGAAAATGTGATGGCTTTGCAGGTTGTGTATCAGCCCTCTTCAAACCCTGGTTTCGTAAGTACGGTGGATAATGTAGCAACCTATTTTCTTTATCCCTGGCAAAAAGCGGGGAACCATGGGCTTCTCGCTCATAATTATTTAGCCGGGCGCTATTTTTTCAATGTACAATTGGGTGAAATCATCACACTTGTCTTTGGGGATGGAAATTATATGGATTTTGAAGTTACAAAAAT
>JAUSPC010000124.1 GCA_030655835.1 Pelolinea sp. | reverse complement strand
CCGATCACGACCAGAGAACCGGAAATGACCGCATACGCGCTCCAGTCCATGCGTCCCCCGCTCAGGACCACATACAACACCGCCAGAGCGATGAACAGGACCGCCCCCACCCACTCCCATCTCCATGCGATCACCAACGCGATCACGACCATGTATACCGGCACCAGGTGGATCAGTAAGGCCAGTATGCTTTCCCAGAAGCCGTATTCCCCGCCGAATACATCCAACGCAAACAAACTCAAAAACGCCGCAAACAGGATACTCAAGCCCCTCGGTGTCCAAAACAGAATTCGTTTCATGTTTTTACTCATTTGTTACTCCTCACTTAAACAGGCTGCCTGTCTATTCATTAATGCGGATATTTTTCTATTCGCTCTGCTGTTAAAGGTAGTATACCCACATTCTCGAGAGTTTTTTTAAACCGTTCAGCTTAATTAGTAGATCGGTCTTTGGGTTTTTAGAAACGCAAAACAAAAAATCCCCCGCTTTTACAGGGGATTTCGATTCACCAAATAAAACTTTTAAAAAGCATGGAACGCCGCAATAACTGGCACGAACAGCGAGCTCACTAGCGACATGACAGTGATGAGGGTGTTCAGCGAAAGGCCAGCAGTATCCTTGAAGGGATCGCCAACCGTGTCGCCTATCACGCCCGCTTTATGCGCCTCAGAGCCCACACCACCGTATTGGCCGCTTTCAATGAACTTCTTGGCCTTGTCCCATATGCCGCCTGGGTGCTTTTGATCGGTCGTTCAAATCCCCGGATGCCTGTTTTTTTAGAATGTCATACACTACACTACGGTTGACGCCAAATACCTGTGCGGTTCTGGAGATATTACCACCCACACTCTCTAAATAGCTGAGCACAGTCAGTCTGGCAGTTTTCGGATTTACTTTGCGAAGTTGTTTATAATCTATATGGTGTCCAGGATTCACTTTGGCCTACTTTCTCGGTGCTCAATTGTCTTCCACTAAGCGACAATATTAACCGGATGTATTTTTGATACCCAAAGTGTATAGTATCTCCTGGACACCGTACAACGGTTTATTGACAATTGACCTAAAAAGACCTATACTGTATAAAAACAGACCGGGGAGCCAGGAACGCCAGGCTGAGAGGAGGACGCAAAAGTCCTCGACCCGCAAAACCTGAACCGGATAATGCCGGCGGAGGGAGAAATATTAATGGAAACTCCCTCATAAAGAAAGGGAGTTTTATTTATGCGTGCAGTTGTTTTCGCGAATGGGGTCATACCGGATATCTATCAGGTGCACCCGTTAATTTTGGATGCGGATTTTATTGTCTCTGCGGATGGTGGTTTGCGGTTTATTCGTGCTCTAAACTTGATTCCAATGTTGCTTATTGGTGATCTGGATTCTGTTTCAGGAGAAGATATTCAGTTTATAAAAGATAATAATGTTGAAATAATAAAATTCCCAGCGGATAAGGACCAAACGGATCTCGAACTAGCGCTAAAAGAACTTGTAAGTAGAGGTTTCGATAATATTCTTGTGATAGGTGCCTTAGGTGGCAGAATTGATCAGACTTTGGCAAATATTGGGCTCATTCAATTATTCACGGATCAAGACATTACAATAGAATTTGATGATGGGCAGGACCATGTTTTCCTGATCGAAGACCGCCAACGAATTGGCGGAAAAGCAGGAGATATAGTTTCCCTAATCCCAATTTGTAAAACTGTGAATGGGGTTACAACGGTTGGGTTGAAATACCCGTTAGGTAATGAAAATTTATTTCCTGAAAAAACACGAGGAATTAGCAATGAAATGACAGGGGATGCAGCAGAGATCACGATCACATCGGGTAGATTGCTCTGTATCCATTCAAGTGAAACCATAATAAAGGAAATGTAAATGAAAAAAACGATATTTATTTTCGCGGCTGGTTTACTATTGATTGCTGCGTGCAGTCAACAGCCAAATAATTTGATCGTGATGACCCATGATTCTTTCGCAATAAGCGAAGCCATCATAACTGCCTTTGAAGAAGAGAATAATATCAAAGTAGTTTTTTTGCCAAGCGGCGATGCGGGGAGCATTCTAAACCGTGCCATTCTTTCAAAAAATGCACCCGTTGCGGATATTCTATATGGGATCGATAATACCTATCTTTCTCGGGCGATTGACGAGAACTTGTTTGAGGTTTATAATGCTCCGCTTTTAGCAGAGATCCCTGATGAATATAAACTTGACAGCAAAAACACAGCTATACCCATCGATTATGGGGATGTTTGCATAAATTATCAGAAACGATTTTTTCGTGAAAATAATTTAGATCTTCCGACCTCCTTGAAAGATCTTACAGATCCTAAATATGCAAATTTACTGGTTGTTGAAAACCCGGCGACTTCTTCACCTGGATTGGCGTTCTTATTGGCAACGATCGCGGAATTCGGTGAAGATGGTTATTTAGAATATTGGAACGATCTTAAAGAAAATGGTATCGTAGTCGTGAATGATTGGGAAACAGCTTACTATACCAACTTCTCCGGCTCAGCGGGTAAGGGTGCGCAACCGATGGTAGTATCATACGGTACCAGCCCTGCAGCTGAAGTTATTTTTTCTGAAGAAGAGCTGGTCGAATCACCCACCGCGTCCTTAGTTGAAAAAAATATGTGTTTCAGGCAGATCGAGTTTGCGGGCATTCTTAAAGGTACGAAAAATCGTATACTCGCAGAAAAATTCATTGATCTCATGTTAAGCGCTGAATTTCAGGAGGATATCCCGCTAAACATGTTTGTTTTCCCGGCAAACAGAAACGCAGTAATTCCGCAGGAATTCTTGGATAATATTCAATTACCGGAAGTACCGGCAGTATTAGAGACAGATAAGATCGCTGAAATGCGCGAAACATGGATTGGATCCTGGCGGGAGCTGATGCTGCAGTAAATGAAAAAAACAGTATTTCGAGATCAGCACTTCCTGTTTTGGATCATTCCAATTCTTTTCCTGCTTGGATTTTATTTTTTCCCCATGGCAAGTATTTTCTGGCGAACATTTGGCACTGGGACTAATGCGTTAACGACAAATCAGGTAAATTGGACAATTACCGGGAAAGCGATTGGGTTTACTTTTTATCAAGCATTGTTGTCGACTTTTTATACACTATTGATCGGTATTCCCGCATCATTATTATTTGGACGATTTTCATTCCGCGGGAAAAATATATTGAGGATTCTATCCACGTTGCCTTTCATCTTTCCCACGGTTGTTGTGGCAGCTGGTTTTAATGCCCTGATTGGTCCAAACGGATGGCTGAACCTTTTATTAATGGATATGTTTCAGCTCTCAACACCTCCAATTCATCTCTTAAATTCGATCACGGCAATTCTGATTGCCCATGTTTTTTATAATACGTCAATTGTTATCCGTGTTGTGGGGACCGCCTGGGAGCAGCTTGACCGTAAAATTGAGAACGCGGCACGTATGCTGGGGGCATCACCTTGGAACGTATTTCGAAAGATCACTTTTCCCCTTCTGTTTCCCTCTATATCATCTGCGGCGATCCTTGTGTTCTTATTTGATTTCACAAGTTTTGGTGTGATCCTGATGATGGGTGGGGCAAAATACACCACCATCGAAGTGGAGATCTATATCCAAACAATGCAGTTCCTGAATCTAAAGATGGCTGGCATACTCTCGTTTATCCAGCTTTTCTTTACAATGCTGCTCACATTTATCTCATTACAAATAAGTCAAGGAAAACAAATTCCGATCGTCCCCGTTATTGGGGGAGAAGGATCTAAAAAACCCAATACTTTGTACGAAAAGGTATTCGTTTTTATCATGGCTGTTGTCCTGGTGATACTTCTTGTTTCTCCAACCGCAGCACTGCTGCTCAAATCCCTTTTATCCTATAGCACAAAAGACCTAAGTGGAGTATTACCATCATGGCGTCTTTCGTCAGAAAATTATTCTGGGTTGTTTATAAACGACCGCCAATCTCTGTTCTTTGTCCCTCCGATAACAGCCGTCAAAAACTCTATGCTTTATGCTGCTGGTTCAATGGTGATATCCATCATGCTCGGGACCTTCATCGTGTTTGGAAATTCAAGTGCTGGCCGATCAAATAAATGGATTGACCTGATCATCATGCTTCCGCTGGGAACGTCTGCGGTCACATTGGGACTGGGGTATTTAACCGTGTTTTCCACATCCCCAAACTCGATCCGTTGGTTCCCTGTCCTCATCCCGATCGTACATGCGATCATCTCTCTTCCGTTTGTTATCCGCATCATCCAGCCGGCAGTCCAGTCCATTCCAGAAAACTTGCATCATGCGGCGGTCACCCTGGGTGTTCCGAAGCACAAATTATGGCGGATAATTGACCTTCCGCTGATAAAAGGCCCTCTCATCACTGCGGCTATATATGCTTTCGCCATATCCTTGGGAGAATTTGGAGCCACGTCTTTTCTTGCGAGACCTGAATATCCAACTATGCCGTTAGCCATCTATAGATATCTCAATCTTCCGGGAGCGGAAAATTACGGAAAAGCAATGGCAATGGCAGCGATCCTGCTTGTGATTTGTGGGATCGCATTTATCACCATTGAACGTCTGCAAATAAAAAATAAAGGCTTAAATAGTAAATAATAAAATGTTGGATCTTAGACAAATTGAAAAAGAGTATGATGGGCAGCCCTTATTAAACGGTTTATCATTTTCTGTTGGGAAAAATGAAACAGTCTGCATACTGGGACCATCTGGGGT
Source organism: Pelolinea sp. (assembly GCA_030655835.1). Lineage (GTDB taxonomy): Bacteria > Chloroflexota > Anaerolineae > Anaerolineales > Anaerolineaceae > Pelolinea. The sequence continues at coordinate 1,912 of JAUSPC010000124.1, read as the reverse complement.
CGGAAAAAGCACATTATTGCGCATTATTGCTGGGCTAGAACAACCAGCTGATGGAGAAGTAATTTGGAATAATAAAGATATTTCTGATCTTCCCCCTTACAAAAGAAAATTTGGGTTGATGTTTCAGGACTACGCCCTCTTCCCGCACTTGGATGTATTTGAAAATGTAGCTTTTGGACTTCGTATGCAGCACATCCCGCATATTGAAATAGAAAAGCGAGTGAGTGAAGCCCTTGAGATGGTCAATTTGAGGCACATTGCCAGGCGTTCGGTCACGGACCTATCAGGCGGCGAGAAACAACGTATCGCATTCGCGCGTGCGTTAGCGCCAAAACCAAAATTGCTGATGCTGGATGAACCAATGGGATCATTGGATCGTGCGCTTCGTGACCAACTGACCAGGGAACTTCATATTTTGCTTGGAGAAATGGATATTCCGGTTATCTACGTAACCCATGATCAGGAAGAAGCTTTTTCGATCGCGGATAAATTGCTCATTTTGAATGAGGGCAGGATTGTCCAATCCGGCAGTCCGCAATATGTATATACACATCCATCCGATCCGTGGGTGGCATCATTTTTTGGTTTGAATAACCGATTGCATGGGAAAATCATCTCTTCGGATCCCGCTGTAGTAAAAACAGACATTGGAGAGGTCACAATTTCTTGCGTCAGCGAGAGATTCTCGCATGGCGAACTGGTTGACGTTGTGATTTTGCCAACAGCTGTCAAAATGGAAGTCGAAAATCAATCGCAAAATATTTTCACAGGAAAAATAGTGGACTCCCTTTTTAAGGGGAACAGTTTTACAACGCAGGTGAAAATCGGATCAGATGCTGAATTTACTTTCGAAATACCAGAAAAACTTTCCAAAGGCGATCAGGTAACTTTTACAATTGATCCAGATGCGATCCTATGCTTTGGCAGGAAAGATTAAAAGTATGCGAATAATCAAAAACGATCATTCCGGGAAAAAAGTGTGGGAATATGACGGGGAGATCATTGAGCAATCGGAATCCGCATTATTGCTCAAGGCAGTTTTCAATCGTTCCAACGTGTTGTTTGATGGCGTTTTATTTCGGGAAGGTGATTGTTTTCTTGAGTTATATCCATTTAATAAGTGGTTTAACATTTATGAGATACATGATAAAGATAATGACCTGGTAAAGGGGTGGTATTGTAACGTGACGCGCCCTGCACAGTTTTCTGTGGATCAGATCTCCTATGATGATCTTGCTTTAGATCTATTAGTGTATCCAGATAGAGAAATGTTACTTTTAGATCAGGATGAATTCTCAGAACTCTCGCTGAGCAGCACGGAAGTTATCAATGCGAAAAATGGATTGCATCAATTACAAAATATCTTTTCCCAGCCAGACGCATTTCAAATGCGCACATACAAAGATTTTGTCTAACCTTCAGGTGTGCGTAAATAAAAATGCCAGATCACCCAGGTAAAGAACAGGACGACCAGAATTAGAACTGCAATCGGTACAACAACTGAAATTATGGATAGGGTTGTTGAGGTCACATCTTCAGCGACACTAACGGGTACGTTTGCGGTGCCTCCAGATACGGCGGTCACAGCTGGTCGGATGGCGGTTGTTTTGACTGCGTGGACACCCCCTGAGACAAGCAGCCCCAGACCAAGAGCGAGGATCGGGTTGATGTCGGTCACGGAATTTGTGCTGGCAGCAAAAACAATAGCGCCAGCTGTTGGACGGATAAATGATTGGATGAAGATATCATTTATATGATTGATAGCAGGAAACTTATCAACCAGAAACTCGATCAGCGACAATAGGACCAATAGGCCAATTATCCACCAATTGGTCAGAATATCCCACGGTGAGCTGAGCGTGATCAGGTCGGTGAAGCGAGCCATCAGCGCGATGACCAGAAGAGGAATATA
>JAUSPC010000123.1 GCA_030655835.1 Pelolinea sp. | reverse complement strand
ATGAAAAAAGAATATCAATGGTTTGAGCAGATTGTATCTGCTCATAAAAAGAACCAAACCGAAAGGCAATAGCATCAAAGCTAATTTTGCCATCGGATACGGTCATTTTTAGATGATCGCCATTATTCCCAATTTTTCTGGTTCTCAAACATTTTACATTCCTGGAGACAAATAGGGGTCTTGGATTACCAATACCTAAAGGGCCGAGATCATTAATAAATTTTAATAGATCAGGGTGTAAATCTGTTAGGTTTACTTCTAATTCTGCTTTTGTTTCACGGATCAATTGCTCTTTTTCTAATTCCCTTTTACAAATACTTGTGATCTTATTGGTAAATGCATCGATATTTATTAACTCAACCGACAATCCAGCAGCCATTGCATGCCCACCGTGCTGAAGAAGCAGTTCTTCACACTCATCCAGGACAAAAGTTATATTTAATTCCGGGATACTTCGGCAGGACGCACGGATCACATCATCCTTCTTCACTCCAATAATGGCTGGACGGTAGTAGCGGTCCACCAGTTTCGATGCTGCTAATCCAACAACACCCTCATTAAATTCCGCATCCCAAAAAAACAGGATCCATTTATTTTCTTCAGAAGCATATCGATCTTCAACTTGAGACTGGATATCTTTCGTTATCCCCTGTCTCTTTTGGTTTTCCTGGTCTAACAATAGAGCTAAAGGACCGGCTTCTTCCGTAGTTTCAGCAATAAGAATCTCAAAAGCAGGGTCTGCTGAACCCAACCTGCCTGCCGCGTTTAATCGCGGGCCTATTCGAAAACCAATATCATCTGTATTAATTTCGGTAATATTGATACCGCTCACATTCGCAAGAGCTAGCAATCCAGGTCGCTTTCCAAATCTAATAGATCGCAACCCTTTTCGCACGAGCGTTCGATTTTCTCCTTCTAATCTTGCCAGATCAGCGATTGTCCCTACTGCCACCAGATCAACCCAATCGTCCACATGAACATTCGGAATGGGGTGTTTCTGGAGCAGCCCCTGTGCTATTTTATATGCTATTCCAACACCAGCCAATTCTTTGAAAGGGTATTTGTCGCCGGGCTGCTTTGGACAAATGACCGCGTTTGCCCGCGGGATATTTGCATGAGGTTGATGATGATCCGTGATAATCACATCCACACCCATTTTTCGAGCATGATCTACTTCTTTTATGGAGCGCACCCCGCAATCTACAGAAATGATCAGATCTGGTTCTAACTGCAGCACTTCATTTATAGCATCCATTGAAAGACCATAACCCTGCTCAAACCGATTGGGAATAAAAGCCTCAACATCGGCCCCGTATTGCCGAAGAACCTGCACTAAAAGAGCAGATGCAGTCACCCCATCCACATCATAATCGCCGAAGATAATGATCTTTCTCTTTTCTTGAATGGATGCCAAGATAAGTTGAATCGCTTTTTCAAAATCCTTCAACAAAAATGGATCATGTAATGGGTCATTTGCTCTAAGAAATGTATCTGCCTCGTCAATAGTCTTTATTCCACGATTAAATAAAATTTGACGAAAAATTTTTGGGTATGTTTTTAAAGCGTCATCAATCTCAGAAGGTATTGTGGGTGGAATAAACCATCTTGTTGTAGACTGATCAGACATCTAATTCTTTATGTTCAAATAATTTCGCGGTATTCTAGCGGCAAGCCCGCAAAGTACTTCATAATTGATCGTGTTCCAATTATTTGCAATTTCCGATGAAGTAATCTCAGCTCCGTTTTGCTCACCAAAAATGATCACCTCATCCCCGATTTTCGCATCGGGAACTTCTTCAAGCTTGATCATACACTGATCCATACATACATTCCCAATGATCGGGACTTTTTTTCCATGAAGCAGCACGTAGTTACCTGGTTGCCTCCTAAGGCCATCCCCATATCCAACCGCAATTACTCCAATACATTCCGTTTTCTTGGTATGGTAAGTATGCCCATAACTGATCCCGTGTCCCGGCGGAAGATCCTTGATCGATATTAATCTTGTTTTCCAGAAAATTGCTGAGCGGACCCCTTCTGGCAATTTCGTTTCGGCAGATGGAGGCTGTCCATATAACGCGATGCCTGACCTGACCAGATTAAACCTGGTTCCTGGATAATTGATCGCCCCAGCCGAATTAGCGGCGTGAACAATTTCAGGTAATCGATCCTTTGATCTCAATTCATTCAATAAGACCTCAAATTGAGAGACCTGTTTTTCAGTTACTTCTTTCTCTGGCTCGTCCGCACAGGCCAAATGAGTAAACACTCCTTCCAATAAAAGGTTTGTCTGACCATGGATATTCTCAATAAACCCAACTGCATCTTTCATGAGTACACCCAATCTACCCATACCGGATTCAACTTTTACATGTAGGTTGACTTTCTTTTTCAACCCATTTGCATACTCTGAATATGCTTCAGCAACTAATGGGTCATATACAGTCAGGCTGATATTTTCCTGAATAGCATGAGGTATCCGGCTTGGAGGGGTATATCCTAAAACCAGAATTCTCACTTTGATCCCCACCTCTCTCAGCGCCAACGCCTCTTCGATACGCGCGACGCCAAACCATTCTGCACCTGCTTCCTCAAACGCAACTGCAACTCTTTCCAATCCGTGCCCATAAGCATTGGCTTTTACAATCGGCATTACGTTTGTACCAGATAGTTCACTTAGTAGGACGAAATTCTTTTTCAAGATAGACAGATCAATTTCTAACCAAGTTCCATAATTATCTAACATCATTTGCCAAGTATAAACGCGCATTATATAGATTTCAAGTGAATTACACATATTGTTAGAATATAATCTTTGGAATAGATGGATTGGAGAATATGGATATAGAAAATTTTGCGTTCCAGGTAATCGCTAAGCAAGGAAAAGCGCGTGCAGGATTACTAACCACGCTTCATGGAGATATAGAAACCCCGATTTTTATGCCAGTCGGGACGCAGGCAACGGTTAAATCTCTAACCCCTGCTCAGCTTGATGAGATTGGTGTTCAGATCCTTTTATCCAATACGTATCATTTATATTTGCGGCCTGGGGCTGACCTTATAGAAAAATTTGGAGATCTACATCAATTTATGAAATGGAATAAACCGATCCTGACGGATTCCGGCGGATTTCAGGTTTTCTCACTCGGAGATCTTCGGAAGATCGATTCGGATGGGGTCACTTTCAAAAGTCACCTAGATGGATCCATGCACCGCTTCACCCCAGAAAAATCCATTTCGATACAAGAGAAATTGGGGGCTGATATCATAATGGCTTTTGATGAGTGCTCAGACCCTGAGAATTATCAATACAGTATTAAAGCAATGGAACGGACACATCGCTGGGCTGAACGTTGTATCGCAGCCAAACAACGGAAAGATCAGGCGCTTTTTGGCATCGTCCAAGGTGGTATTCACGCAGACCTGCGCGAACAATCAGCAGTCTTTTTAACATCGCTTAATTTTCCGGGTTACGCGATTGGCGGCCTATCTGTTGGCGAAAGCAAAGTGGATATGCTAAATACAATTGAGCTTGTAAACGGGGTTCTTCCCGAGGGAAAGCCTCGTTATTTAATGGGTGTTGGTACACCCTTTGATCTGGTTGAAGGGATTCGCCGTGGGGTAGATATGTTTGATTGTGTGTTACCGACCAGATTGGCACGCCACCACGCTGCCATGACCCTATCAGGCCGAATGAATTTATCCAAAGCGGCTTATAAGAGTGATGCTCTACCGATCGACGATACATGTACTTGCTATACCTGCCAGAATTTCAGCCGAGGATATATTCGCCATCTCATTAACGCAAAAGAGATCTTAGCATCAACTCTGCTGTCCATTCATAATGTGTTCACATTGGTAAAATTAAGTAAGGATCTAAGGCGGCATATCATTGAACAAGATTTTGATGAGTATGCCGAGTTAGTATTATCAAATTTAGAAAAGGAAGATTCTTAATAACTTGAATTCAACTCGTAAGTGCAACTTTGAAAGTGAAAGAGAGATAAGCTGCGGTAAGATAAGCGCCTCTCTAACGACCAAATCAAAGGAGCATTCATGAACACATACGCACAGCTTA
>JAUSPC010000111.1 GCA_030655835.1 Pelolinea sp. | reverse complement strand
ATTTGCCCAACAGATCGACCCATCATTTCGGGGAGAATTGGAGTTTACAGATCTGTATCGAAAATACATTCAATACGGATCACTGAAAGTAAACATACTTGTCCGGGGAATTGCCTGGGTAGATTCTGGAACCCATGAATCCCTGCTTCAGGCATCCAATTTTGTGCAAACCGTTGAAGAGCGGCAGGGATTAATGATCTCCTGTCCAGAAGAAATCGCATACAGGATGGGATTCATTGACAAAAAACAGCTGAGCGCATTGGCTAACGAACTACTGAGTAATCCTTATGGTGAATATTTACAAAATCTCGCGCGGGAAGAATAATATTTAACCTGATGAAATTAAGGCAATATTCTCGCTTCTTTTTCCCTGCTTTAGTACTAATTTTTTGTATCTTCATATACGGTCTTTTCACACCTTTTTTAGGTTTTTATTGGGATGATCTCCCATATACCTGGTTTAAAGTGGCAAATGGTGTCCAAGGCACTGTCAGAGCCATTGCACTTGACAGACCCATTCTTTCTCTTTTTTATGCAGTAACAATGACTTTGTTTGGAGAAAAACCTTTTGCCTGGCAAATTTTCGCGATTATCGCACGCTGGCTTTTTACTTTGAGTGTTTATAGTTTTTTACAATCATTTTGGCCGAAAAGAGAGAAAATAAATCAGGCGATCACGTTATTAGTGCTTGTATTTCCCGGATTCACTCAACAGTGGATCTCGGTTATCTATTCACATGCTTTTTTAGTTTTGTCTTTATATTTTCTTTCATTGACCATATTTATAAAGAACCTACGGTCTGAAAGCCAATCAATTGTTAAATCAATTTCTGCAGCCATTCTTGCATTTATCTGTATGGGAGCGATGGAGTATGTGGTTGGCTTAGAATTTTTACGCCCTTTATTGATATTTCTAATTGAAAAACAATTTGACGGGAAAAAATCATTTATCGAAATATTGAAAGTAACCATTAGGAAATGGCTGCCCTACTATACAGGATTATTTCTTTTTGTTATCTATCGAATATTTTTGGCATCATCCGTCCTTTATCGCGTTCAAAAAATAGGCGGTTTTATTACCTCCCCACTTTCAACCATTTTTGAGTTGTTTGGTTCACAGACCAAGAATATCTACATAAGTATTTTTCCTGTCTGGGGAGCTATTTTCACGCCTTTTTCCAATATCAACTTTTCATCATCATATGGAAAAATACATCTTGCATTTTTAGGAATTCTTTTAGCATTTTCAGCATTATTTATAATTCTTCAAAAGGAAAAGATAATCACAACTCAAGCAGATCCAATTGAAAGAGTACATTGGATCAAAGAAGTTATCCCCCTTTCGTTCTGCATCCTCTTTTTCTCCGGTATCCCTTTCTGGGCTGCTAACCTAATTCCAGGGATAGAGTTCCCTAATGACCGTTTTCTTCTTCCTTTTATTCTCGGATCAACGCTTGTGGTATTTTTTGCCCTTGAATTTACTTTGAAAAAGAAATGGATCTGGTCCGTTCTTTTCTGTACGCTATTCTCTTTATCTGGGGCATACCAACTATATAATGCGAATATCTATAGGAACGAATGGGATAAATTCACCCAATTTTTTCAACAACTTTCCTGGAGAATTCCAGCAATAACCGAAAACACGATCTTTGTGACAGACGAACTACCGTTCACCTATTACACCGATAATTCACTCACCGCCGCTATTAACTGGCTATACGCACAAGATGATTTAGCGGGCTCCTTGCCCTATATGCTTAATTACACAAATAACCGGTTGGGAACCAGCCTTCCATCGCTTAACCCAGGTACCTCTATTCACCAAAATTATCGTACCTTTGCTTTCAATGGCTCCACTAACCAAATGGTGATCTTTTACCATCAACCTCCGGGTTGTGTCCATATAGCCGATCCTTTGCTCGATCATCTTAACCCACTTATTTCACCCATCCTGCGAGAGGTGGTTAAAAATTCAAATTCAGACCTGATCAAACAATCAGGAAATAAAAATAAGGTATTTTTCGTTGAGGATAAAGCTGCTGAATCCTGGTGCTATTATTACCAAAAAGCATCATTAGCATACCAAAATCAAAACTGGGATGAGATTGCGCGGCTGGGAGATTTGGCATTCAATATTGATGACTATCCTAATGATGCATCTGAGCGCATCCCATTTATTTTTGGATATGCACAAACCGGGAAATTTGAAAAAGCGGTGCAGGTAACTCAAACCACCCACCAGATCTCACCTCTATACCAACCCATGCTTTGTGAGACGTGGAAAATAATTGAAGAGAGCATGCAGGATAATTTTAGCGGAAAAGAACCATTTTCTTTTATTGAAGACCAATTAGATTGTGATCAGATTAAACAATAAAGGTGGACATTTGGTTGAAATGATAAAAGAGAAGATCAGATCATATACTCAGAATAAATTTTCCTTCCCGATAATACTTTTCCTCATTACATTTTTAACCTATGGTCTATTGTCACCCTGGATGAGATTCTTTCATGACGAATATTCGATCCTCTTGTTTCATCAACGCATGAATGATGTTTCCTTATTTTTCGAAGGCAACCGCCCATTTCTTGCTTATATTTACAAACCTTTATTAACTATTTTTGGTTCAAATTATTTTTATTGGTTCTTATTTGGGATCACCACACGCTGGTTTCATGCTTTATGCTTGTTCTTTCTAATTAAAGAAATATGGAGTGATGATCAATATTTATCAGTAACCGCAAGCCTTTTTTGTCTTATTTTTCCGGCATTTCAAGCACAATTCGCATTCATGATTTTTGGGATCTTATTCCTTCTTTTCTCTTTCTTTCTTCTTTCTTTAAAGTTTTCATTAATGGCATTGAAAGGAGGTACAAACAAAACTGCTTTGATCACCATCGCGCTTGTGTTTTCTTTTATTAACCTGGTTACTTCTGAATATTTCTTTACATTGGAGATCCTCAGATATCTAATCTTAGGATTTTATTTGGCAAACAAAGACAAGCAAAATTGGGTTAAAAAGTTTATTCGTGAATCAATGCCTTACTTGCTGCTTTTCTTCGCTTTGTCAGTTTGGAGATTTTCCCAACAATCAGCTGAAACCACCTATGCGTTTAATAAAGGTCAGCAGTTATCTTCAGTTTCTTTTTCATTGGTTTTCAATTTTCTCAATCAAATAATGACTGATGTCTGGAATGTTAGCTTCGGCGCCTGGTTATACGCTCTATATCCACGCCATCTATTGGAAAACCTGAGCGATAAAGTGTTCATGATCTTCTTTATTATTAGCGTGTCTATTGGGATAATTTGCTTTTTACTCCTTAGGCATTCGAGAAGAAATAACCATTTCACAAAAATTCAACACATAACAATATTCACATTTTCCATAACAGCTATTTTTTCTGCGGGGATTCCTTTCTGGATAGCAAAGCTACCAATTGGTGAATTCTATATGTTCAGTAGGTGGACAATCCCATTTATGCCCGGCATTAGTATTTTATTCGCTTGGTTGTTTCACTCATGTAGGAATAGACAACTCGCAAACTTTGTTTGCGCTTTGCTTATAGCACTAGGTGCAGGAAATCAACTCCTGATTGCAAACTCATTTCGTCATGATTGGAACAAACAACAAGCGTATTTTTGGCAATTCAAATGGAGAATCCCAACCCTTCAGGAAAACACAACAATATTCTCAAATATGTTAGGGTTCGATTACGAGAACAGCGATGAGATCAGCGGCGCACTAAATTTCTTTCAGCCCGATCTGCATGATCAAACGATCCCTATATTTCAATTCTATTTACCGGAAAGAGCAGGCACAGCACTGCTGCCGGAAATTAGATCTGGAATTCCTTTGTTGGGCCGGCGGTATTATGATTCATTCCGTGGTAATTCATCACAAATAATTATTATTGACTTTCAATATCCCTCTTGTTTTAAAGTGCTTGATCCTGAAATCGATATTTTCAATCCTTCTATTGATACACTTTTAAAAGAAGCCTTGTTTTTAGCTGACAACGCATTGATATTAGATGAACAGCCGTATTTAAACACCGATCAAATCGAGCATATTTTCGGAAAACAACCTGAGCCTGACTGGTGTTATTATTTTGAGAAAGCAGAACTGGCACGACAAGTTGAAGATTGGGATCAGGTTCGAATAATAAGCAATACAGTTAAAGAGTTGGGATTATATCCCCGGGATCAACGGGAATGGTTTCCTTTTATAGAAGGATATACTCAGAATGGCAATTGGGATGAAGCGGTTTCCTTAACAGAATCGATCTATGAACAATCACCGCAATATTCACAAATGCTGCAAACACTATGGAGCAGAATCAATATGCAAACATATGATTCTCAAGAAAAGAAAATAGCAATTACAACAATTGGGCGATTAATAGATGAATCATAAAAAAGGAATATTTATAAAACCAATTAACAGATTCACTTTATTCTTGAACACAAAACTGTTTGTGTATGGTTGGCTTTTGTTGCTTTGTATATTATCTTTTGGAATACTAATCCCAAAATTAGGTTTTTACTGGGATGACCTCCCCTATTTATATCAACATGCAGCATTTGGTCCACAAGGTTTTCCTGATTTTGTCGCATCTGACCGACCATTTTCAGCCTGGATCTTTTCTGCGACAACTTTTCTGTTTGGTTTCAATCCAATTGGATATCATATACTTGCGTTGATCCTTAGATGGATTTGCGCTGTGTTATTTTATGAGATCATTCGATTAGTTTGGAAGGAAAATAACAAAATTTTCTTCCTAACCGCTTCATCAATCTTCACCATATATCCTGGATTTCTCCAACAACCAATCGCTTTAATTTATATCCACCACTTCATCGTTTTCGTTTTTTTCCTTCTATCCATTTATTTTATGATCATTAATAAATTACGGGGAAAGATCAGTTTTGTATTTACATTTGTAAGTGTCATTCTTTCGTTGGGTATGTTTTCAATCGAAAATTTTGCCACATTAGAAATGATCCGTCCTTTAATTCTTTGGAAAATATCTAACAGGTTAGAACCAGAAATAAATTCCCGGCAACGCCTCTCAAAAACGCTTAGATCTTGGACTCCATATCTGGCAATTTTTATTTTCTTCGTTTATTGGCGCGTGGCAATCTTCAGGTTTCCTACTTATAAACCCACCTTCTTATCGATACTCCTTGAAAATCCCACCTTTGCAGTGCAGTCGTTGATCAGTCGAATCCCAAAAGATCTCTTTACGGTCACAGTTGGAGCGTGGACACGATCATTCCAATTTCCATCGGTAAGCGAATTCGGAACTTCAGCTACTTACCTTCTTTGGGTTCTTCTAATTTTTTCAATGCTGGCTTCTGTGACAATTTTCTTTTTATTAAGTGGACATGAAAAACAAACGAAGGATCCAAACATTTCTAAGAATTTTTTATTTGAGGTATTCGTAAGCAGCTTGATCTTGTTCTTTCTTTCAGGATCAATTGTTTGGATTTTAGATCTTCCCCTTGAAATAGAATTCGCGTGGGATCGAATGACAATTGCGTTTCTTCCTTCAATTGCCCTTCTCACGGCAGGTTTGATAAGTTGTATTAATAAACCAAGAATTATCCAAGCACTACTAATTTCAACTGTAATTAGCTTTGCAATCGGTAGCCATTTCGAAAATGGGATTTCATATAAAAGAGATTGGGAAAATTTACAAAATTTTATTTGGCAGTTATCATGGCGTGTTCCATCGCTTTCAGAAAATTCGATACTTATCGCTTCTGATGTTGGATTGAGGTACTATAGCGACAGCTCACTCACAGCACCCGTTAATTTATCCTATTTAGAGAACATTACCAATAACAAATTGTCTTATCTAGTCTATTTTTCAGATGCCAGACATGATTTGTGGTTCGAAAATGAAGTAAAAGATCAAGAAATAAAGAAAGGGTACCGATCATTTCAATTTAATGGTAATTCATCCAATGTGATCGCATTCCTTTTTGAACCGCCCGGCTGCTTAAAAATACTAGATCGAACGTATTCGAATTCAATTACCAATCCAAATTTATCATTCAGGCAAGTAAAAGAAATCTCTTTTTCAAACATTGACCTTATCACCCCTCAATTAATACATATCCCATATTCAGAGCTTTTCTCTGAAAAATCTTCTGATAATTGGTGCTATTATTTTGAAAAAGCGGATCTAGCCCGCCAATATGGCGACTATAAGGAAATTGAGCGATTAGGTAATATGGCAATTAACGCTAATTATTTTCCGAGAGTTGCTTCCGAATGGCTGCCTTTTCTCGAGGGATATGTTTGGAGAGGCAACTGGGGAAAATCCAAATGGATCGCTGAAAATATCCAATCGGCTGACGGGAATTATTCTAATGGGTTATGTTACACCCTAAATAGAATCCTAAAAAACCCTGATTTTCTGTATAAAAAAGAACTTTCAGAATCCATATTATCGTACAATTGTCCTTAATAATGGATAAAAAAATCAACCACAATATTTCAGTTGTCATCCCCGTTTATAACAGTGAATCTATACTGCCAGAATTAGTTGAACGATTGGTTAAATGCTTAGAGGAAATTTCACCAAGTTTTGAGGTTTTGCTTGTTAATGACGGCAGCGAAGATAATAGTTGGAATTCTATTTTATCAATCACTGATCACGATGAACGATTGCTTGGGATCAATCTCAGACGGAATTATGGCCAGCATAATGCTTTGTTATGCGGAATCCGCCAGGCAAAATATGAAGTCATCGTTACGGTAGACGATGACCTTCAGCACCCACCAGAAGAAATCCACAAATTAATTGAAAAATTGGATGAAGGTTTTGATGTTGTTTATGGAATTCCCGCTAAACTTGTTCATTCAACGTGGCGGAATTTTTCCTCAAGATTTACAAAAATATTTTTAGGTAAAATGCTTGGGATCGAAGGCATCAAATATATAAGCGCATTCCGTGCTTTTAAAACCGACCTTCGAACCGCATTTTCACAATTTGACAGTCCAAATGTGATAATTGACGCATTGTTAAGATGGGGAACGGATAAATTTGAGACAGTAGAAGTATATGAGCTTCAGAGATCAGTAGGTAGATCAAATTACAATCTATTTAAACTCGCAAAATTTACCATGCTAGTTTTAACAGGTTTCAGCACCATTCCTTTGAGGTTTGCCAGCCTGCTCGGATTCTTCCTCACTATTTTTGGGATTGGTGTTCTCATGTATGTGGTCATTAAGGGATTTGTTGGGGGAGATTTTCCGGGATTTCCATTTCTCGCAGCGATTATTAGTATTTTCAGCGGAGCACAATTATTTGGTCTCGGAATTTTTGGTGAATACCTTGCTCGCGTTTTTAATCGGTCAATGCGAATACCCACATACGTAGTCGGAGAGATGACAGATTCAAAAAGTACAAAAAAGGATCCCTTTAATAATGATTAATTTCAACCAAGCTTATATTGCCATCAATCAGGAAAAATATATCAAAGAAGCGCTTGAAAATCACCATATCTCTGGTGATGGTCCTTTCACAAAAAAGTGCAATCAATTTTTAGAAGAATATTTTGGGGTTCAAAAAGCTCTTTTAACCACAAGCTGTACACACGCACTTGAGATGAGCGCGATCCTCTTAGACCTAAAGAAAGGGGACGAAGTGATCGTGCCTTCCTTCACTTTTGTTTCCACCCCCAACTCGTTTATTTTGCGCGGCGCTAAACCTGTTTTTATTGATGTTCGTCCAGACACGCTGAATCTGGATGAAAATAAAATAGAGGAAGCGATCACAAAACATACTAAGGCAATTTATGTGGTTCATTATGCAGGGGTGGGATGCGAAATGGACAAAATAATGAAATTTGCGATAAAAAACAACCTATCAGTTGTCGAAGATAACGCGCATGGGCTTTTTGGAAAGTATAAGGGAAAATATCTTGGAACTTTCGGGGATTTCGCAGCACAAAGTTTCCATGAAACAAAGAACATATCCTGCGGAGAAGGCGGCGCTTTATTAATTAATGACAAAAAGTTCTGTGATCGGGCTGAAATTATTCGCGAAAAAGGCACTAATCGCAGCAGATTCTTCCGCGGCCAGGTCGATAAATATTCCTGGGTTGATATGGGATCAAGTTATTTACCATCAGATATTCTCGCTGCGATCCTTTTCTCCCAT
>JAUSPC010000101.1 GCA_030655835.1 Pelolinea sp. | reverse complement strand
CTGAAAGGATACCGTGATCCACTCTTTTTTGAAATTACAGAAAATTCGTTACACTAGCTGAAAAGGTCAGTATTTTCCGGTACAAAGCAAAACCGGTAAACATACATAATCTAAATAATCCGGTAGATCAAACATAAAATTTTTCCTCACCCCCATAATAAGTGATGATTCAAATCATAAGTTCATTCGCATTTAAGTCAAACAAGTGCAGATAAATATATTTAACCTAAAAGAGCTGGTCTTTTCACCAGCTCTCATTTAATAATCTATATTCAGAATAAATTAATTAACTATTATTAACTGATAATCTTGAGTCCCAACCCCAATTTCTTCAGCATGGAGTAATCCATCTTTCCAGTGTACATCAGGATGAACATGCACGAATTTATCTTCACCCGCTTGCAGAAAGCCATTGTCACCGATTTTACTCCGCTCGATTTCAGGGGCAGCATTAACAAGGTCTACACATGCACGATCCAACGCAATGGGATCAGTAGATGCAGCTATCCCGATATCTGGTACGATCGCCTGATCGTTGCAATTCAAACAATCACAATCCGGAGATATATTCATCATGAAATTAATATGGAAATGCTGCTTTCCTTTTAAAACAGCCATCGCATATTCCGCTATTTTTTCATTAAGTATTTCTGCCGCCTGATCATAAACAGCGTTGGCAGCGCCATAATGGCAGCTTGCTACACATTGACCGCATCCGATGCATTTTTTATAATCTATTTGCGCTTTTCTCTGTTCGTCATAACTGATCGCTTTTTCAGGACAGTTCGTTATACACGTACCGCATGAAACACAGTTTTCCTGATTCATCTCTGGTTTCGAAGCGGAATGCATTTCAAGTTTTCCCTTACGTGACCCACACCCCATTCCAATATTTTTCATCGCGCCGCCAAATCCCGTTTGATCATGGCCTTTAAAATGATTGACACTGATCAATACATCTGCATCCGCTATGACGGTTCCGATCTTCGCTTTTTCAACATGTTTCTGATTTATTTCAACCTCTTTTGTGTCTGAACCGGTTAACCCATCAGCAATAATGACATCACACCCAACAGCAATGCGGTTAAATCCATTTTCCATAGCTGCTTCCAGATGGTCAATCGCGTTCGATCGCCTTCCGTAATACAACGTGTTGCAATCGGTTAAGAACGGTTTTCCCCCCATTTTATTAACAGTATCCACAATTAAAGCAACATAATTTGGCCGAATATAAGCTAAATTACCAGGTTCTCCGAAATGGATCTTTAATGCCACCATTTTATCCTTAAGATCCATATTACCGATACCTGCTTTTTCGATCACATGACTTAATTTATCCATCATATTATTGCCGGGTTTTGTTCTCATATCTGTGAAAAACACTTTTGATGCCATTATGAACTCCCTAAATTAATTTAAAATGAATTTTTCCAAAGCTTCGGCAACCAGATTTGGTGCCTCAAGCATTGGCATGTGCCCTGCGTTTTCTATTACTATAAAAG
Organism: Pelolinea sp.; assembly: GCA_030655835.1. Taxonomy (GTDB): domain Bacteria; phylum Chloroflexota; class Anaerolineae; order Anaerolineales; family Anaerolineaceae; genus Pelolinea. Next base: position 8,154 of record JAUSPC010000101.1, on the reverse strand, counting down.
AACTATTTCTTGATAGGTCTGAAATCTTTCGGCTCGTTTCAATCGGAATTAACTGGTCGTCGCTTCCGGCTATTACCAATTGTCTAATAGTCATTGATTTCCACAATTCTTCTGAGGATTCTCTGTGAGCCATCGCAAATTGAGCGCCAGCCGCACCTAACGAATCCATTTTTGCAATTAATTTAGAACAAAGATGTTTAACTTTTGGATCAAGAGTGAGCAAGTTTGGCATATTTGCCAAAGCACCAGCTGCTCCAAGTTTATTAATTTTATCAATACTTTCGAACCGCGATTTCTTCTTCTCAACTGAATCTGGATAAACATGTGAGGAGATCAGTGCCAAACCGGCCAATCGATCTGGAAAGTTGCGGTATAGATCCAATGCAACATATCCGCCAAACGAATGGCCAGCCACCATCACTTTATTTATTTGCAAGCGGTCCAATAGCTCTACTATATCAACAGCTATATCGGAAATTAAGTATTTATTGCTGGATATTTTAGAACAACCATGGCCTCGAAGATCAGGTGCGATTATCCTGATCCCCTTTTCCATATGTCTTATCATTTTATTCCAAATAGTGTGATCAAATGGAAATCCATGGAGTAAGAGAAGTGGTATCTCTTCCCCACTATCAATATTAAAAAGATCCACTACAAATTTCCCTGTTTTCTTTCGTCGGTCAAGAGGCCACCAATGAATTTTTTTGCATCATTTTTTGAAGTGATGCCCCCCCTCACCTGCTCTTCAGCAACCAGACCTAATAATTTCCTAAAATTCTTTCCGGGAGGCAAATCAAATTCCTTTATCAAGTCATATCCATCTAGTATTTTTGGAGGATGAATGATCCTATCAAATTGAAAATAATACGCATCGAAAATATTATAAACTGACGAGATTGCACGCTCCCAACGATCTTCGGTTAAGGTTTGTTCGTAAGTTGCAAGCACGTCGGCTAGATGTATTAACCCTACAAAAATTCCTGCCGGTCCAACATTATTAAAGAATCGGTGAATTTGAACATCTTTCTCATCCAGATCGATAAAAGACGGGCGAGAAAGTTTCATATGAAATCGAACAATGTTTGTTAGAAATTCAATTTCGCTTTTTGAGAAACCCATCGTTTTTGCTTTGTCTCTGATCAAATCTGAACTGACTTTCGCATGATTTGGATAACTTTTTCTTCCATCTTTGTAGACTGGTTCTATTAATCCTTTTCCAGCATCATGATAGATACCGGCAAAAAGTAACAAAGCGCTTTTACTGCGTTCAGAAGCAATTGAATCACTTAGGTCCGCAGAAATGAGTTTCTGAAATTTCTGTAATTCTTCATAAGCTTGTCTAATTCTTGGGCTAATCTCTTTGGCAGCATTGCAATTTGAGATTAAGCCCAGCAGCTGTTGGCAATAGTCAACAACCTGGCAGGTATGTTCCCAGGCATTATGAACATGAGGTGTATCTAAATCAAGCTTCTCCAAGAACGCAACTTCAGGGAATATTTCTTTAAGGATTTCAAAATCCAGCATGAGCTTTAGTGATTGTTTTACATCCGTTTTTTCAAGTATATTGATAATCTCATCGCGCTTACGTTCACCAGATACTAGATCCAAATTTTTAGCAGCAGTTCTTAATCCATCAATATCAATCGGATCAAATGTAAGGTCAAACTCATTTATAAATCGTATTGCTCTAATAACCCGAACAGGGTCATCCTCAAATGAGGTTGGTGAACAAGGCCGCAAATTACCATTAAAGATGTCTGATTCCCCGCCTAAAGGATCAATTACTTCATCAATTACAGGTATCTGCATTGCGATCGCATTGATTGTGAAATCCCTCATAGCGAGGTCTCCATTTATTGAATCTCCAACCATTTGCGCTACATCAACTTTCAGCTTTTTACAATTCAAAATAATCAATGCCCGAGCAGTCCCCCGCGTTTTATCCATCACATAATAATCTCCATGGAAAAAGTCAGCTATTCTTTTTGCTATCTTGGCTGGGTTCTGCCTTACGACAAGATCAATATCTTGTATTTCTTTCCGCAGGTATGAATTCCTGATCGCTCCACCGACAAGAAAAATATCACCACAAATATCTTGTTGAGATAATAATAACTGTTCTAATTCTGGAGAAAGCAACTCATTTATTTTCACAATGTGTCAGATGGAGATCAACTTTTATATCTTTCAAGATCTACCACTCCTATAAAAGGAAGATTTCTATACATTTCGTCAAGATCAAGACCATAACCGAATACAAATTTATCTGGTATTCGGAATCCAGTATATCGAATAGGGATATTTACTTCTCTTCTTTCAAACTTATCCAGTAGCGTACAAACATTCAAGCTTGTTGGTTTTCTTGTAGAAAGCATCTCAAGTACGTAAGAAAGAGTATTACCGCTATCGATAATATCCTCAACAATAAGTACATCCTTGCCATTGATATTTGTTGTTAAATCCATATTAATACGTACAACCCCAGATGAACTTCGGCTTCCCGATCCATACGATGAAATAGCCATGAAATCCATCGCATGTGGAATGGTTATCTGTCGGGAGAGATCTGAAAGGAAAATAAAAGCGCCTCGTAAAATGCAAATTAGCAAAAGATCATTACTATTCTTATAATCCTGACTTATCAATTTCCCGAGTTCAGCATTCCGTTGGTGTATCTGCTTCTCATCGATCAGAATTTCTTTTAAAAATCTTTGATAATCTTCCATTTGATTAATCCATAGGAACTTCATGATGTTTTCGGCAGCGGGCTTCATATAATTCTTCCGCCCCGACAATCACTATTGGATCATCGTAATGAGCCGGCCGCCCATCAACCAGCCTTTGAGTTCGGCTTGCCGGTTCACCGCATACCATACAAATTGCATGTAGTTTAACCACATGGTCTGCCTTCGACATAATAATCGGGATACAGCCAAACGGATCACCGCGGAAACTCATATCCAGCCCGGTAACAATAACCCGCATCCCTAAGTCTGCTAATTCTTCAATTACTTGAACAATTGCATCATCAAAGAATTGGGCCTCATCAATCCCCACAACGGTTGTTTCAGGTTTTAAATTCTCTTTAATTTCGAAAGCTTTTTGGACAGGGGTTGCCTCAAAATCAATCCCCGCATGAGAAGTAACTTTTTCGGCATTATAGCGAATGTCTATTGTTGGTTTAAACACCTGCACATTTTGTTTTGCTATTCTGGCTCTACGCAGCCTTCTGATCATTTCTTCAGTTTTCCCGCTGAACATCGACCCACAAATGACCTCCACTGACCCAGATTTTTGCTCCATTTTTCCTCTTCCTTAATTTGATTACTTAATATTACACTATCCACTGATAATTAAAAAAGAAGGCAATAATTGCCTTCTTTTCATTCATATTAATATCTATCAACTCTAAACAGAAATTTCTTCTGCAGCTGCTGGTAATTTATATCCTAGTTGGCGTAATTTCTTTTTAATATCAATCAGGGTTTTTCGACCTACTCCAGGTATATCGAGCAGAGCTGATTCGCCCCCTTCGAGTTTCTTGAGAATATCGCCAATGTTCTTGATGCCTGCTTCTGCAAGCGAATCAGTATATCGCTTTCCCAGCTCTAATTCGTCAATAGATCGATCTGGAGAAGTTTTTTCCGCATTCTTTTTAGTTTCTTCTTCAACAAAATCTTGACGAGCCTGTAATTTCTTGTAAAAGCGATCTACTTGCCCTTCAATATCAATGAGACGTTGTTGTTCGCCAGTGAAGAATGGGTGACAATTTGAACATACTTCCGTTCGAATCTCTTCTTTTGTGGATCCGGTTGTCCAAGTATTACCACAAGCACAAGTTACTTTTGCTTCTGGATAATATTGTGGATGAATATCTTTTTTCATTTTTTAATACCTCTTAATAAGACTTATGCAATCCCAATTAGGTTATTCTGCAGATAAAATTCGAACCTTTTTCTGCCCATTGGGTAATCGTGTATATTCAACCACACCATTTGCGATAGCAAACAAAGTATGGTCTCGGCCAACACCAACGTTTTCACCCGGTTTAATTTTGGTTCCGCGTTGGCGTACAAGAATATTTCCGCTCAGAACTTGCTCGCCGGCATATTTCTTTACACCTAATCTTTTTGATTTACTGTCTCGGCCATTCCGTGAAGAGCCGCCACCTTTTTTATGTGCCATTTTTTACTCTACTTTCTGAAATAATTTTATTTCTTATCTGCAGCAGGCTTTTTTGCCGCAGGTTTCTTTGCAGTCGTTGGTTTCTTTGCAACGGTTTTAGATTTTGCAGCTGGCGGTTTCTTGGCAACTGATGGTGTTGATTTTACTACTTTTTCAGTTGCCTTCTTCGCGGTTGAAACGGTTTTTTTAACAGATGCGGTCTTCTTCTCTTCTGGTTCCTCTTGTTCGCTCTTTTTTTCAACCTCTGCTTTTCCCGGGAATGCAATTGAGTCTATCATCACACGTGTATATTTCTGACGGTGACCAGTTTTCACACGGAAGCGCTGTTTGGCACGATATTTAAAAACAATTAATTTCGGACCTTTGAAATGAGAGAGGATCGTCCCTTCAACAGAAACACCTTTAAGGAACGGTTCTCCTGCCTCAACCTTTTCATCTGTTGACAAAAGAAGCACCTTGTCAAAAGACTTCTTCTTCCCCACTTCATCTGGGAGAAGATCTATTTCAATATATTCACCTTCAAAGGTTTTATATTGTTTTCCACCGTTATCGATAATAGCATACATGTTTTTCTCCAATCTTCACTTCACCATTTTCCACGCGTTAATCTATCGCCCGTAAACGGGGAAGTTGGATACATAATTTTACCCCAGCAACCTACCGCTGGGGCAAGCGAAAGTAATTATACAGGTTGATTCATTCAATGTCAACTCGATTTTTTAATTTGCGAAAATCATCAATACGTTCAGTCACACCAATTTTATCCATGTATTCTAATAATGCAATTGCATATTTTCTGGATGTTTTCAAATGATCCCGAAACCCACTCGCTGAAATTTTTTGCTTTTCGTGTAATAAAACTTTTGTCTCAGAAATAATTTGAGTTAGATCGTTTGTCATAAAAACAACACCTGAAGATACTTCAACGATCATCCCCTTTGTGATCATTGCACTAAAAATATCGTCCCCTACGATCTCAACACACTCTTGAGTGGAGGGAGTAAGAAAAGGTGATTTTAAGAATACTTTTTTTAACTGCGAGATCAGTTTCTCCTGAACAGAGGAAAACTCAATTTGATGACTTTCAAGCATAATTTTTCCATTTTCAAATTGAATTGCACCAGTGGAATTCAATTTTTCTATCACTAAGGAAATCGCCTTCCTGGATAAACCCGTTTTATTGGATGCGTCCTCAAAACTGACCCCTGTCTCAAGAGGGAATTTTTTATGATACGACTCGAGATAATGTATCAGATCCCGAGAGATTTCCAACCAATACTTTTTTGATGCTATCATGTTTGAAAGGCCTATCTTTCCGACTGTTTCAAACAATACAATATTTCCTTCATTGATTAATTTCTCAACAGTCTCTCTTGCTAAATTTTCATTAATTTCACAAGTTTCAATTAATTGAGATAATTCCGTTACTTTTAGATCTAAAAGGTGAATAAGAATGACATCCTCATTAGAACCAGCTGAAAGAGTTTTGTATCGTTCAACCACATTTAGCGAGAACCGCCTGTGTCTTCTGACTGGATGAGCGCTGAGTACATATCCACCACCTATTGTTGCGGCGGGTGAAGGTCTTCGAATAATAAAGCGGTCTTTTCTTTTCACTAGAAGCGCTTTCTCAAATTCCAATTGAAGCCAACCGTTTTCTCCGGGTTTTATTTCCTTCTTATCAATAACACGTGCTCTAGCAAGCGCCTGAGAAGAACCAATAAACACTTTCAAACGATCATCATGTTTAATGCCTGAAGTTTTATTTTTCAATAATTCAACTTCCACATCAATTCTTTTTGTTGAGCGCATTTGGCCTGGCAGGCAAACAACATCGCCTCTCTGCAATTGATCGACATCAACTCCAACGAGATTGATTGCAGTTCGGTTGCCGGGCTCAGCTATTTGTTGTTTTTTCTTATGGTTTTGAATTCCGCGGATCCTGGATTTGATCCCGGATGGCAAGATTTCAACCTGATCACCTTCCCGAAGCCCTCCATCAAGAAGTGTTCCGGTTACAATCGTCCCAAATCCCTTAATAGAAAATATTCTATCAATCGGTAATCGGGGTTCATGGATGTCTTTCTTGGGTGCGCTTTCTTTTAATACAGTATCTAAACAATTCGATAATTCTGAAAGCCCTGTTCCATTAATTGCTGATACTTTCAATATCGGTGCGTCCTCTAAGAACGAATGCTTTACAAGCTCACGAATATCTGATTCAACTAGATCTACCCACTCTTGGTCTTCAACCAAATCAATTTTAGTAAGCACTATCAAACCCAATTTAATTCCAAGTAGTTTTAAGATATCGAGATGTTCACGGGACTGAGGCATGATCCCTTCATCGGCTGAGATCACGAACAACACCGCATCAATTCCACCCACTCCCGCCAGCATATTTTCGATGAAATCACTGTGGCCAGGAACATCCACTATTCCAATTTCTTCACCTGAAGGAAGAGTGTACCAAGCAAAACCTAGATCAATGGTCATTTGCCGCTCAATTTCTTCTTTTAGGCGGTCCGGGTTAATTCCTGTCAGCGCGGAAATTAAAGTCGATTTTCCATGATCCACGTGACCTGCTGTTCCAATTACATACATTATTTATTCTAATTGTTAAGATCTATTTTGACGATTTTATTTGTCCAAAAGCATCCATCCACCCATTCACCATTTTCATGAAATTCTGCATACTTTTTTGAACTTCAGAACTGAGAAGGAGTAAGATATCCTGCATTTCATGCGTATTATCTTCAACCAAAACCATTCTATCCATCAGTGATTGGAATTGGCTTGAATATCCCCCTTGTTTATCTTCAATTACCATTGAAACATTAGACCATCTTTTTTCAGAATCCGCTTTAAACGTCGCCCATTCTTTCCTTAATTTATCGTCCATAAGTCGATACATTTCGGTTAATTCGTTTATACGCCTTTCAAACTGTGAGCTTATTTCTTCAAAGCTGCTCTGCGATTTTTTAAGACTAAACTGCTGATTCTGTAATTCCGGCAGCAATCCATATATTTGTTTTGATATTTCTTCAAATTGCTTTTCCCATTCTACCCAGATCCTATCGCGGTCATTCTGCTGCATGGATTGCTTTTCTATGAAATCTAATTGGATTTTCTTTAATTCGGATTCTGTAGCAATTACTTCATCTAATCGAATTTCATCGTTTTTAATATTTTTAGAAATAATTTCTATCTTTGAGCGCATTTCATTTTGCTTATCAGTTGATGCCCCTACTTCCGCCTGTAGGTTTTCTACCTGCTTGATCGTTCTTTTAACATCTTGGGTGATGAGATTCATACCATTCTTCGCAACTTCAGATGATTGCAAACTTTCCCTTGCCTCATTTTCAATTTCTTTAAATCGACTAATTAATCTGGCATTTTCCTCTATATACAAAACTAATTTATTATCAAATTCCTTGGTTAGATCTACGCGGACTTTTTCAATCATCATTTGGTTTGATTTAATATCTTCTTTAATAAGATTATTTCGTATTTGTTCTTCTTGTTTTCTTTGTTTCCCCAGATCATCCAGTTTCCGATTAAAATCGGAACGGATCTGTGAAATAGCCGTTTCAATTTGCCCCAAACCCATAACAGTTGAATTTAGATTAGCGATCTCTTTTTTTTCTTCACGTAATAGATTCAAGAAACCAGATGTTCTGTCGTCCAATTCACTAATTTTATTATTTATTGCGGTCAAAGAGGAATTAAATGATTTTATTCGATCATCTAATTTTTCAATTCGGATCATTAATTCTTCAGAATTCATTAGATACTCTTTCTACAGGAAATGATGGGTAATTATATCTTGAATTCAACTCGTAAGTGCAACTTTGAAAGTGAAAGAGAGATAAGCTGCGGTAAGATAAGCGCCTCTCTAACGACCAAATCAAAGGAGCATTCATGAACACATACGCACAGCTTACCTGTATACAAAGATACCAGATA
>JAUSPC010000086.1 GCA_030655835.1 Pelolinea sp. | reverse complement strand
CACTACAATCTCCCCCTGTAATTAAATTTTCAAATAAAACTGGAATTCCTGGCTTACAGCCAAATAAATTGTCGCAAGATGGTGTAATGAATTCTATTTCTGATTGGAACCCAGATCTAATTGTTGTTGCTGCATATGGGAAAATATTAGGACAGAATATTTTGGATTATCCCGAATTTGGTTGTATCAATGTGCATGCTTCTTTATTGCCAAGTTGGCGGGGTGCATCACCCATACAATCCGCGATCCTGTCTGGTGATCCTAAAACAGGTGTAACAATCATGAAAATGGATGCTGGAATTGATACAGGCGAAATTCTCACCCAAAGAGAAATTCAAATTTCAGATTCTGACACAACAGCAACATTATCAAAGAAACTAGCTGAAATAGGAGCAGAATTACTGATAAATACTTTGCCAGAATATTTTTCAGGAAAAATTATTCTAAAGGAGCAGGATGAAATACGCGCTTCACACACACAACTGATCAAAAAAATTGACGGGATTTTGAATTTTCAAAAAAGCGCTGAAGAGTTGGAAAGGCAGATTCAAGCGTATAATCCATGGCCGATCAGCTTCTTCAGATGGAATGGAAAATCCATTAAGGTATATAAAGCAAAAGTATTAAGATCTAATATTTTACCTTCAGGGAAAAAAGGTGTGATTGATAAATATCCAAGTGTCGGAACCGGAAATCGTGATCTTCAATTGTTGGAATTGCAGATGCCTGGAAAACAGATAATTGATGGCAAAGCATTTCTTAATGGGGCTCGGAATTGGTCGGATTAAAATACTTATAATATTAATCCCGTATTCTACATCAGGATGTGTATGAAAGATGCGTATCCTAAGAAGAGGGTGTTGAGTATTCCGGTGTTGGCTTCAGCGTGTTTTATGAGGCCTGTGTACCATACCAAATACTCTGCTTCATAGGAAAAATACGCAAAATTCATGGCAATGTGGTACCGACAATGCTACAATATAGAAAGTATTTAAAAAATTCTTCGCCTATTGGACGTAAATGAAGGTAATTTTATTTTGACGTGGAATTTAGGTGCTAATAATTCAAAGCCACGAAGATAACCAAATAAACAGACGTATAGCGGGAGAGATAAAAATGGAAATACAAAAAATAAATTGTCCATTATTATTCATTCACTGCAATCTATAGTTGAAAGACAGAGGTATTGATGAAGAATGTAGAAAAGTGGGTTTTGCTTATTGCGATTGTCTTATTTACTTCCAGCTGCGCAGCGGTTCAACCACAACCAACCGCAACACCTGAACCGACATTACCGCCAGTTCCTACGCCATTACCGCCTTGTGCTAAAGCATATGTTTCAGAATATGCAAATGAATTTTCCGCAATATTTGATGAATGGTTGGACGCGGAAGTACTTACAGAAAGCACTGCAAAAATACAGTTGTCTCCACAGATAGCTAACCTTCAAGAGATAAAACGTAAAGCAAGTAATATCATTCCACCCACGTGTCTTGATTTGGCACAAGAAAATATCGTTTCTTATATGGAAAAGATGATTGAAGCACACTTATCTTTTATGGGTGGAGCATCGGACGCCGATGTTGCCAAATTAATCAATGTGGCTGGTGGATACCTTAATGCGTCAACCAGCGAAATAACTAGGATAGGTCAGTGCGCGCCGGATTGCGATTAGCCAGACACGCCAGCCCGGATACAACCCTGGGTTATATTCATTCAGTCAATAGAATAGACAACCCCGCCGAGGATTTTATAAAATATATGAGAGCATAATACAAACAAGGAGCAAGGAGTTAGGTAGGAGGTTTAATAGAGCTATGGCTAAAAAAGACATTAAAGAAAAGCTAAAAGGAATTATTACACTTGCTTTCGGCGTTGAGACTGAAAAAGAAAATCAAGAAGGAAAAGCTAATCTAGCAGGCATTGGACCGGAAGCCACGGACGCATACGCTAAGGCTGCACTGGACGAAGGGCTAGAATTGAAAAAAGAGTTTTCTGATGTGCGGGTTATAAAGACGTGGTTCACAAATAACGATCATTTTGTCTGTGATATTTGCCGCCCACTAAATGGGGTCAACGTAGAAGTTGAAAAACCGTTTATTGGTGGAGATGGCAAGGAATACGATAGACCGTCTGCGTGTCCGGATTGTAGATGCTGGATTAAATCAAGCACTGATATACTCGGTGAAACGGAATTGCAGAACGTACCAATCTCACAATGAATGCTTGAAGAAGCGCCAATTTATAGAAGAAACAGTCCAGAGATATCCGGTTAATGATAAATTGTAAGGATGAACCATGAATAAAAAATTATCAATGATCAACAAAATTGGTGCAGCATTATTAGCAATAATTACAATACCTGCCCTAATAATTTCACTATTTACGATCCCAATTGAACTGTTTGTGTTTGAGCCAACGAGTTACTATCCAGTCTTGGAGGAAGAAGTCTTTAAAGAAGAATTTCCCTTACTGGTTTCCACGTTAATATCAAGCCAATTGTTTACCTCCAGCTCCGAGGTTGCAACCGGAAATATCAATTACCAAGAAAAAATGAGTGCTATCCTCATGCAATATTTACCTTCTGAATGGCTCGACGAAACTGCAGTTGATGTTATAGATAATGCGATCGCATATTTTAATTTTAAAACTCCTTACAACTCGATCGAAGTAAACATTCAACAATTAAAAAACTCAATTACATCAAATAGTTCGTCAATAGCGGAAGAATTTTTGCTTTCTCTTGTTAGCTGTACAGCAGAGGAAAACACCGCGTTTTCAGGAAAAGACATTATTGATATTAAGTCATTGGAAATTTGCATACCATCAGAATCCAATCAAAAAACAGTTTTGGATGGGCTAGATGTGTATATTCAAGATAAAGCGAATCAATTACCCTCCACGATCAATGTCTTTGGAATAATTCCATCGCGGATGGTTTCAGGAGAAAAATTCTTTTATTATTACAGCTTAGCTAGATGGGGTTTCAGATTACTTCCATTTATAACTATGTTTTTGCTGATCTTTATCGCACAATTATTAAAAAAGAATAAAAAGCTTATGCGGCGTTGGAGTGGTTTGATCCTAACTATTATTCCCGCGGCTGCATTAATCAGCCTTGTTATTATTCTTATTGGGTTTGATCAATTTATCGGATTGCTATTCCAACAATACTTCTCAAAGGTTATTGCTGGATTTGGACGTGTCCTTTTATGGGTTATGCAAAGTATCGGCAATCAGGTTATTTTATGGGTTGCGGGTATTGCGAGCGTTGTTTTCCTGTTTGGTTTAATACTCTTACTTTTCGCGCGGTACACAAAAGTGGAGATAGATGAAAATGCAAACACATCTTTTGTAGAAGAAGAAATGGTAAATACAGAATCAGAAAAAGATATTATGCCGGAAACTTTAGAAGAAATTGAAAGTAGGGAAGCAAAA
>JAUSPC010000085.1 GCA_030655835.1 Pelolinea sp. | reverse complement strand
TCTTCCACTAAGCGACAATATTAACCGGATGTATTTTTGATACCCAAAGTGTATAGTATCTCCTGGACACCGTACAATCCTGAATATCTAATCTATCAATTTGATTGTATCTTTATAATCTTTCAAACGGAGGCTTTCATCATGGAAAATTTATTCTCGTTTGATTATCAAGGGGCTCCCTTTGTATTCTTAGGTACTGCCCATATAGCGGCTCTTTGTTTCCTGGTTTTGCTCAATCTATTTCTATTACGTGACCGAAAAAACGATGAACAGGCTCGCAGGAAAACCCGCTGGGCGATTGCCATCATTTTATGGGTTTCCACATTTCCGTTTTTTCCAAACCTTCATTTCACATGGGCTGCTCGTTACCGCAGCAGTTTACCTGACAACGGTTGAAGGCATGCGTCCAACTTGGAGATCAATGCTGCGGGTGATCGTCTTCGCGAATGTGTTTATGGTTGTGGTGTTTGGTGTCAATTCTTTGATCGGCAGCAATTATCTTTACGTGAACCGCAAACCGTTGGGTCCGACGCTCTTAGATGTACTCCCAGAATGGCCTGTGTATCTAATATTCATGGAATTGATCGGATTCCTCATGTTTCTGCTCCTTTATCTTCCATTTATCATCAAAGATTGGCGGAGCAAAAAACAGCAATTAAAAAGTACAGTTAATTAAAAGCTGCTCGGATGAATGGAATAATAGCTTTCGCGGCTTTGGCGCGGTGGCTTATGTGGTTTTTCTCTTCCATCGATAATTCTGCCATAGTCAGGTTTGTGCCTTTACATAAGAAGATGGGGTCATAGCCGAATCCGCAGTTTCCGCGTTCTCGTGGGATAATCTCCCCCTCGCAAAAGCCATGAGATTGAAATGTGCTGCCGTCTGGTAAAGCAAGAACCATTGCGCATACAAAGCGCGCTTTCCATGGTCTTGGAGTATCCAACAACTTACTGATCAAGAGTGCTCGCCGGTCTGCGTCGCTCGCGTTTGGCTTAGGGGAAAAGCGTGCGGAAAACAAACCCGGCGCGCCATCTATGGCATTCACTTCCAATCCGGTGTCATCCGCCAAGGAGGGCAAACCGCTTGCCTTGCAGAAAGCGGTGGCTTTCAAGTATGCATTTTCGGTGTAAGTGCTTCCTGTTTCAGTGATTTTAAGAGTGAGAGATAGATCTTGGGGCAGGCGTAGATTACCGATTTCAGTTTTCAGCAGCGCAAGCATTTCGGCTTGTTTTCCAAAATTAGTTGTGGAAATTAGAAGAGATTTTGTCATTTAGTACTTATTAATTATGAATTTTATTATAAAAACTTGACTGGTTATTACCAGCGTGCTATAATCGTGTAAATTATACTAATTTTTGTGGAATTATTGTGAATTCATCGCTAAACCCTTTCCGAATTAACATCGGCTTCCTTATGAACCAGCCAATTGGGTATTCACGCGTCTTGCCATTTCAAATGGACCAAGTCAACATCAGTGAAGATATTTCCTTGATCAACGTTGAAGGATCCATTGACCTGAGTCGTATGCAGGATGGAATTAGAGTGCAGGCAGCGTTTAATGGGGAAATTGAAAGCGAATGCGGCCGTTGTTTAGAACCATTTATAGATACGATCCATTCTGAATTCGAGGAAATTTTCCTGTTTTCGAATGTGGATGCAACAGAGGATGAAATGAAAACCCCTGAAGATGGCAACATAGATGTTGAACCATTTTTCAGCGACTATATGCTTATGGAACTACCAATCAGTCCGCTCTGTAAACCAGACTGCAAAGGGTTATGTGATTATTGCGGACAGGATCTGAATCAAGCGATTTGCGAACACCAACAAGAAAAAAGTGAGATACAAATAGCGGAAATTTCTGAAACAAGCGGTCGACAAACCGGAAAATCAAGATCAGGAGCGCCTAAGACCTAGAAAGAGGGACAAAATTGAAAGCAGCGTTTTCTAAAGAAGATAATAACGATTCCATATTGGATATGCTGCTGGAAAAGGCAGACCTCCAGGGACATATCACGTTGGAAGATCTCGAAGAGATCATCCCGCGCAGTGGTGCAAGTGGGGAAAGAATTGATGAAATGGTTAACATCCTCAATCGCCAGGGTGTGCAGGTGATCCTTGTAGAAGAGGATGAGGAAACTTCTGCTGATGATTCTGAACTAGAAGAAGATGATGTGGTTGAGGAATTGGAAGAGATCGCGGTTGCCGGCGTTGAAAAAGTAACCAGCAGTGACACGATCACTTTATATCTTCGCGAAATGAGCAAAGTGCCTCTCTTGAACAAGGAGCAGGAGGTAAACCTCGCCGAACGCTATGAAGCCGGACGAGCTGCGAAAGAAGACCTAATTAAAAAAGGTAAAAATATTTCTTCAAGGAAACAAAAGGTACTTGAGGATATTGTCGAAGATGGATTGCTGGCAAGAGAACATCTCATCAAGGCCAATACTCGTCTCGTTGTGAGCGTGGCAAAACGGTACAATGGGCGCGGTGTTCCATTCTTAGATCTAATCCAGGAAGGCAACCTTGGCTTGATGAAGGCAGTTGAAAAATTTGATCATTCTCGCGGTTTTCGTTTTTCAACCTATGCAACCTGGTGGATCAGACAGACCATCACGCGCGCAATTGCGGATCAGGGCAGAACTATACGAGTGCCTGTCCATATGGTGGATCGAATCCGCGTTATGTATAAACATATTCATGAAATTGAGCAGAAACTGGGTCGGGAACCAACTATTGAGGAATTGTCAGCAGCGCTTAATTTACCGCAGGATAAAGTGGATTGGATGATCCGTGTTTCTTGGCTTCCTTTATCATTGGAAAGCCCGATCAATGAGAATGAGGAAGAATCCGAGCTTGGAAACTTTATCGAAGACCGGGATACTCCATCCCCGAGCCAGAAAGTGTACGCGAAATTGCTCAGCGAGAAGGTCGACGAGATCCTCGATGCACTGCCATACCGGGAAGCACGCATATTACGTCTTCGGTTTGGGTTAGAGAACGGCCGCTTCTACACGCTTGAAGAAGTTGGGCGCAAATTCGGACTAACACGGGAACGCATTCGACAAATTGAAACCAAAGCTCTACGCCATTTGCGAAATCCGCAGCAATCGAGACGGCTTAAAGAATACTTGTAAAAAAGATCAATAATCAGGTTTGGTAACTATTATAAGGAAATCTTGCAGCGTTGTTCTCGCTGTGTCAGTTTGTTCGAAAATAGCCATGTGTCCACACTCGTTGATGATCTTCAGGGAAGCGTTTGGTAGGTAGTATTTTAACTTTTTTACTTCAATCAGCGGCACCAGCTGGTCATCTCTACCTGAGATCAACTGGACAGGAAATAAGAAATTTTCTACCGAACAGTTGGCTAAAAACGAAGAACACACACCCAGATCCGCTTGCAGAACACTTAAACGGATTTTATTTAAAGGTGAAAGTATTTCCTGGCGCAGAGAGCGCGGAAATTTAGCATAAAATCCTTTTTGGCTTAGAAGGTCAATTGCTTTTTGTCTGGTCCTTTCGCTGTCAAAAAAAGATCTAATTTCCTTCATGTAACTAAATTCCCTGCCAAATGAGATGAGTGCCAACCCGCGTATTTGTTGGGGAAACAAGCGGGCAAATTCAAAAGCAACTGCGCTTCCTAAGGAATGGCCAACCAGTGCGAAATAAAAAAAACCCAGCCCAGAAGTGAATCTTTGTAAATCAGTTGCCAGGGAATGCACACTACAGCGAGCAGCTATCTCAGAAAGCCCGTGTCCCGGTAGATCCAGGGCATAGACGCGCTGCCCCGGAATTCGACGCAAGGAATGCGGCCAGGACAAATGCGTACCACCTAAGCCATGGAGAAATATTGTGGGATAAACAAACGAGGATGGCCCCCCATCGTAATAACGGTAAAAAAGGTCAGCGCAAAAGGGCATGGTAGATTCAGGTCGAAGCTTATAGATCTTTCAGGTAGTTTTACTCTAATTCTTTGGTCATGTAAAGACCAGAGCGAATAAAACCGCGTTTTTCGTAATATTGGCGTGTGCCAACAGCCGCGATCACTACCATTTTTTTGACCCCATTTTCCTTTGTGATCCGTTCGGCTTTTTCAAGTAACTCGGTACCCAATCCGCTGTGCTGCGCAGCTCCGGATTGTTCACTGCCGATAACCAATGACTGCCCATAGATGTGCACTTCTCTGATCAGGGCAGCACCTTCCAATTCCGGGATCAATGCATATAGCGTTTTTTGCCTGGAGGTAAAATCTGGTTCTGTAGATTCTGTAGGAAGTGCAAGACGCAAATAACCGGCGATGTGATCGTCATTGGTTTTGTAGTTCAGAAAATGTTCTTGTGAGTACGCGGCAGGATATACATGATCTTCAAGAACAAGGTCATTAGTATCAACAACAGTCCCCCGTACTTCTCTGCATCGGATACAGCGGCAGCGTTTATTCCTTTTCTTAAGTTCGATGTGCACATCTTGCCGCAAACTCGACCGGCGGCTTCCGGCTTTGATGTAATTTGCCGGGATATCCCGCACAATCCGGTTGACTCGTGTATAAATCGGTATGGTCGGTTTAATGTCCGCGATCAAATTGATCAGCTCACTGGTTGTGTAAGGCTTATACTCTCCCTGCTTCCAGAGCTCAAACAGCGGGGTTTCCTCGAGGAGTTGGGTTGGGTAGATCTTTAGCTCATCCGGGCAGAAACCACCATCTTGCATTTTCTGAAAATCCGTTCGGTCAGATTCTAGAGTTGCTCCAAGCAGGTTGGGCATCCAGTGCAGAACGATCTTAAATCCCGCGGCGCGCAGCAGCGCTGTTGCCTGGAGAGTGGCTTGCACGTTGTGACCGCGCAGGTTTATTAAAAGAATGTCATTATCGAAACTCTGAGCACCCATTTGCACTTTGGTTACACCTAACCTGCGCATGCGGACAATTTCTTCGGAAGTGACCATATCCGGCCGTGTTTCCACCGCCAATCCAACGTTTCGGCTTACTGAAGTTTCATTCAGTTTTTGCGCGGATTCCAGGTCAGGGGAATATTTTCCATTCATCGCGTCAAAACAGCGTTTGACGAATTGTTCCTGATATGCACTGGGATAGGATGACCACGATCCGCCTAAGATCAGCAGCTCGATCTTGTTGACAGGATGTCCGATCGCCCGATAGGAATCGATCCGGGACTGCACCTGGCGGAAGGGATCAAACTCATTCTGAAACGCCCGCGCTGCGCCGGGTTCCTCGCGTAGATAACTTTTCGGAAGCTCCTTGTCATCCGGACAGAAAATACAATTTCCGGGGCATGTATAGGGTTCAGTTAGTACGGTTACTGTTGAAACTCCAGAAAGTGTACGGATTGGTTTCATTCGAATGCGCACCAATAGGTCATTGTCTGTTAAGACATCTCCATTTTTGACTTGTTGTCGATATACATACACAAGCATATGCTTGGCGATATACCCACCTTCCTTTAAGGGGTGCGCGCGAACTGCTTGCATCGTCTCGGCG
This sequence comes from Pelolinea sp., assembly GCA_030655835.1. GTDB lineage: Bacteria > Chloroflexota > Anaerolineae > Anaerolineales > Anaerolineaceae > Pelolinea. The sequence goes on along the minus strand of JAUSPC010000085.1, from coordinate 8,636 downwards.
CCTGAACGGATCTCATCAAGCACGAGGGCAGCTATGTGCAGTTGTTCATCGGTATACTGGCGGGATTTTTGCCAGAGAGTATCTTGATCTGTCATAGTTTAATTGGCTGGATCTTGCTTAGGGCACGCTATAATCATCCATTATGAAAGCAGAAACACTTAAGCAATTAGACCACATTAATCAAGAATTCTATCAAAATTATTCCAGATCCTTTTCCCAAACAAGAGGAAAACTCCAACATGGTGTGCAAACGCTCTTGGAGCAAATACACCGGACAGGCAATTGGCTGGATGTTGGGTGTGGAAACGGGAATCTCGCCCATGCCTGGGTAGAAAGAGGACTTTCAGGTTTATTTTGTGGATTAGATTTTAGCTCTGGCTTGATTTCTGACGCAAAAAGATTAATACCGCCTTTGGTTGAAGGACAGAAAATTATCTTTAGGCAGGCGGATTTGACAAAAGCAAATTGGACCGCTGATCTCCCTGAAGTTCAATGGGATGGCGTGTTTTGTTTTGCGGTTCTTCACCATATTCCGGGTCAGGTACGCCGAGCTTTTCTATGTTCGCAATTACGTAAATTACTGCCAGAAGGTGGCATCTGCCGAATTTCTGTTTGGCAGCCGCGCAATAGCCCTCGGCTGGTTAAACGGATCCAACCATGGGAGAGCGTCGGGCTTTCTTCGGAACACGTGGAATCGGGAGATGTTTTGATGGATTGGCGGGCGCATCAAACCTCAAAAAATGATTCCCCGGCGCTGCGGTTTGTGCATATATTCACCGCCGATGAACTGTCCGAGCTGGCAATCAGCAGTGGGTTTTCGGTAGGTGAAACATATTACTCCGATGGCAAGGAAGGTAATTTAGGTTTATACCAAAAATGGGTGGCAAATTTCTAACAAAAAAATATGTAAAATGTGTAAAATAAAAAGAAAATAATAAAAAATGGAGCGGATAAAATGGCAAATAATCAAATTGACCTGTTATCTCTTTTCAACCAGGTCACAAAAACGGTTAAAGACAATAAGACATCATTAAACGAAGCAGATTCTTATAATCACGACCACGGTGACCATATGGTCGAGATCTTTGAGGTTATTACAAAAGCTGTTAAGGAGAAGAAAAATGCGGACCCGGCCGATCAACTGGAATATGCGGCGTCTCTACTTCGCCAACAGGCAAAGAGTGGTTCTGGTAAATTATACGCGCAGGGTCTCAATGAAGCGGCCAAAACAATGGTTGGCAAGGATCTGAACGCGGGCAGTATAATGTCGATGGTTCAATCCATTCTTGGTGCGGGGGAAGCACCAGCAGATAAACCCGCAGTGTCTGACGACATGCTCGGTTCTTTGCTGGGGTCGCTGACAGGCGGCGGGAAAGCTGATGCACAGAGTAGTGGAATGGACCTCGGTGATCTGTTGGGTTCATTAACCGGTTCTGGAACGCCAGACGCGCAGGATGGTTTGGATATTGGAGATCTTCTGGGTGCGGGAATGAGTTTCATGTCCGCAAAGCAGGGCGGGAAAAGCAATCTCGAGGCCCTAACCGGCGCATTGGTTTCTGGCAGTCAAATGGCCACTTCACCCGATCGGGTACAGTCCAGCCAGCTTGTGACATCAACTTTGTTAAAATCCCTTGCGAAAATGCTTTCGCAATAATTCAAAAAAAAGGAAGATCAAGCACTTGCGAAACCAGGTGATTTTTATTTAATTATTCTGCATATAATAACTGGAAAAAATAATCGAAAGAATCCTATTAATGAACATACTTATTCCGCTGCTTGCAATCATCTTCTTTTTGATCGCATTTCTTTTTATCCGAACACTGAGTTTCCGAGAGCGTTCGTCAAGGATACAGCCAATTCCGCCAATTGATATTCAGAAAGACCAAATTGCCCAACATCTTTCTGAAGTAGTCCAAATTCCAAGCATATCCAAAGTAGGCGCTTTAGATACAGACCAGCAGCCGTTTATTGCAATTAAAAAGTGGATTGAAAAAACCTATCCGCTCTTCAGTGCAAAATTAGAACGGGTTGTGATCAATAAATACAGCTTGCTTTTTAAATGGGTTGGCACGGAAAATATACTGGTTCCTGTATTATTTAATGCGCACATGGATGTGGTTCCAGTAGATGCAGAGACTTTGGAGGAATGGGGCGGAGATCCTTTTAGCGGAAAAATATCAGCTGGTTATGTCTGGGGGCGTGGAACATTGGATATGAAAAATCAACTGGTTGCGATCTTGGACACAGTTGAAGGACTATTAAAGAAAAACTATACTCCGAAGCGAACGATCTATGTGGCTTTCGGTCATGACGAAGAGATCATGGGAGCGCGTGGGTCAAAAGAAATTGTTGAATTTTTAAAATCAAAAGGCATCAAACTTGCTGCCGTTTTAGACGAGGGCGGCATGTTGTCTCAAGGAATGATCGAAGGGGTGGATGAACCCGTAGGCCTGGTTGGGATCACGGAAAAAGGATACCTGACTCTAAAACTGACAGCCCAGGGTGAACCAGGCCATTCTTCCACGCCTCCACGTCAGACAGCGATCGGTGTGATCGCTCGGGCAGTTGCCCTACTGGATGACCATCCCATGCCCCCCCGGCTTGATTTTGTTATTCCCATGATGCGCAATATCGGACATTTACTGCCGTTTGGTCTACAATTCGTACTTGCCAATTCATGGCTTTTCAAACCGATCCTGCTTAACCAATTCAGTAAAACCACGCAGATGAATGCTATGATCCGAACCACGCATGCCGCAACCATAATTGAAGGTGGAATCAAAGACAATATCCTGCCTGCGGCAGCAACAGCCACGGTAAATTGCCGCTTGCTTCCCGGTGATTCAATTCAAGATGTATTTAACCATTTCACTAAAGTGATTGGTGATCCCCGTGTGCATATATCTATTGATGAGAAGAGTGGCGGTTGGGGTGCGTCAATCGTATCTCCAATTGATACACCTGCATACCTTTCGCTGGATCTTGTCATCCGCCAGGTTTTTGACAATGTAACAGTGGCGCCTTTTGCCTTCCTTGCCGCTACAGATTCCCGATATTACGCTCCGGTGTGCAAAAGCATATATAAATTCTCTCCAATTCAGATTACTCCGAAAGACCGCAGCGGTATTCATGGAATTAATGAACGCATCAGTGTGGACGGGCTGGGAAAAATGGTCGTTTTCTTTACACGGTTGATGAAAGTGTGGGGGGAAGCAGAATTTTAATCATGGTTTAATTCCGCTTTCACCTTCATCACAAAACTGTCAATTGCGCCAAACTTATATTTATAATTCTCATCTCCGCGTAAAAAGTCAAAATGGGATTTTCTGGTTTCGATTGCATGTTGGATCAGGAAGCTCAATAACACCCAGCCGGGTGAATAATATTGGTAGTCATAGCTGAAACCGGAATTATATACGTAGATCTTTCCCTCATAATCGAAGCAGAGATACCCTGCTGCTTTTTCTTCATTTATGGTCAGGAAGGATAATTGCAAATATCCCGCATCAAATGCCCAATGAATGATCGCATTTATTTGCATACGCATTGCATCTGTTAGGAATTGCTTTTTCTTGTCATCAATTTCCATTAATGAGAGAAAATCTGCGATTTCCTGTTCTAACGAACGCTTATCTGAAACAATATACCATTTTACGTCGTCATCAGATTCTGTTGCCCGGCGAAGTTTTCGGCGGATTTCGTGGCGCTGTTTCTTATCGACCCCAGCCAGATATGTGTCCCAATTGTCAGATAGAGCAATTTCTGGAGTGTGGTATGCGCGTTCAATTTCTATTGACCAATCATCACCTTTGTTGATTTCTCTGAAAACTTCCAAACTGGGAGAACTTTCGGGGATATTGAACAGTTGGATGGCTCCCGGGAAATGCGCCTTGTCTTCCTTGATCAGCTGGAATAAGCTGCTGATAAATTCGAGCGTAAATTGGGGAAGGACAATGAAATCCAGGTAATCTGAGATTTCGATACTGCCGACAAAGTGTATTTCCGCTTTCCCATTTCTTGTACTAACGAATAACGGAGCGATACCTACTAACTCCTTATCTTGCATGGCAGTAATGATGCGTAATTCGGCCTGCGGCCATTCCCCTCCGCCATTGTGTTCCCACCATGTACGCTGATATCCAAAGGTTAGGAAGGGGACATTGACTGCGCTCTGGGATAGCAGATCATCCCATTCTTGCTCATTTATTTTGTCAAATTGGGAAAGGATTTCAAGTTTCATAGGTTGATTCCGTTATGATTATACTTGTTGTGTATTGAAAATTTCCTAACCTTATAATAAATCGGTGATAAGTTAATATATTGGATTGAATTTATCTGTTGAGATCCCTTAAAAATCGCTGCCTGTTTAAACGGCTGCGTTGTGTTAAAATCAATCATTAATGGCGCAACGAAAGTTTTGGTTGGCTTCAAATTCCCCACGTCGGAAAGAAATGCTCGCATGGGTGAATTGGGATTGGGAAGCGTCTGCCGCAAACATTGATGAATCCAAGCATCCAGAAGAAACCGCCCGAGAATATGTTGTCCGGCTGGCAGCTGAGAAGGCGAATTTTCCAATTCTGGAAATAAAACCGCAAGATATTGTCATCGCGGCTGATACGATCGTGGTTTTGGATGAAAACATCCTTGGAAAACCTGTTAATAAAGAACAGGCAATTGAAATGCTTACCAGCCTGAGCGGACGTGGCCATTTGGTGATGACCGCGATTGCTATACGGAGTGGTGATCACACACGTTTTCAACAGGAAATGTGCAAGACGCGTGTTCAGATGCGTAATTATTCGCACCAAGAGATCAGCATTTATGTGGCCAGTGGCGATCCGATGGATAAAGCGGGTGCGTACGCTATTCAAAATGATAGCTTCCATCCAGTTGTTGGTTTTAAGGGCTGCTATGCCAGCGTAATGGGAATGCCTTTATGTCATCTGGAAAGATCATTTAGGGATTTTCCAGATTATGATCCAAAGGAAATGGCGAAGATTTGCCAAAATCATTTAAAATATACTTGCCCGATCACCGACAGCGTGATGGCGGGCGAGGATCTGGGTTAGAACCGTCAATGGAGATGCTTTAAATGAAAAAAAATGTAAAATTATTGGTACTGGTTTTATCGTTGTTAATACTCACTTCCTGCGCGAAACAGGCGAGCGGGGACCTGCCAACCCCCCAGGTGTTGGTTTCTACAGCTCCTGAAGTGGACGCCACCGTTGAATCGTTCCTCAGTCTTTGGGTAAACGGGGAGTATGACCAGATGTATCAGATGGTTTCTTCCTCTTCAAGGCAGGAAATATCAGACACAGATTTCGTGACTTTTTATGAGCAGACCGCATCCAACGCGACTTTACGCTCAATCGAAACACAGCTGCTGTCTTCAATGAAGAACCCCAATTCTGCGACTGCAAAATATCGTGTTGTTTTTAATACCTCCTTGTTTGGGAGTTTTGAGCGTGAGATTGATCTAACTTTAGCGCTTGAAGAAAATACATGGAAAGTCAACTGGGATCCTGGTCTGATATTACCCGAATTGGCAGGCGGAAATCGGCTGCAGTTGGAAACGATTAGTGCTGACCGCGGCAGTATCTACGCCCGCGATGGTCAACTGATTGTCGATCAAACCACAGCGTATGCGCTGGCTATTATTCCAAACGAAATTGAAGATGGAAAAGAAGGAGTTCTCCTGAACTATCTCTCTGATCTCACAGGCCGAACAACAGAATCTATTCAAGCGTCTTACGAGGATATTCGTCGGACCAATTGGTATGTGGCAGTTGGGGAAGTATCTGCGAACGAAATTGAAGAACAGTGGGATGCTATCACGGCATTGGGGGGCATCCGGCTCTCCGAATTTCAATCTCGCTATTATTACAATGGCGGCATCGCGTCGCAGGCCATCGGGTATTTAAGTTCTATAAACCCGGAACAGGTGGAGGACTATCGAGCGCTGGGCTACATGGGGGATGAGTACATTGGCCAGGCAGGCGTAGAAAAATATGCTGAAGAGGCGCTTGCTGGAAAACCAGCCGCTTCATTATATGTGGTCAATGAAACCAATCAGATCATTTCTTATCTCAATCAGGCAGATGCGAAACTACCTCAGGATATAACAACCACATTTGATAAAGACCTACAGATCGAAGCCCAAAAAGCATTGCTTGGATTAAAAGGCGCGATCGTTGTAATGGAAGTGGAGACTGGCCGAATTTTGGCGATGGCTTCATCACCCGGTTATGACCCGAATTTATTTACACCCGAGAACGCAAATTCAGCTGAGCTGCTTGATGACCTGCTGAATGACGGGCAGCAGCGTTTATTGAATCGGGTTACCCAGGGGTCCTACCCTGCTGGTTCAATTTTCAAGGTCATTGGCATGGCCGCTGCGCTTGAAAGTGATCTATATACTCCAGATACCACATATTTTTGCGGGTCTTATTTTGAGGAACTACCCGGAGAAAAATTTAAAGACTGGACTGTGGATAAGGAACTTCCACCAAGCGGTACGCTAACTCTAGTACAGGGGTTAACGCGGTCGTGTAATCCCTGGTTCTACCACATAGGATTGGACCTTTTCCGCCAAAAGGGCGCGGATTATCTTTCAAACTTTGCCCGCGGATTTGGTTTAGGCAGCGCGACAGGGATCGATCAGGTTGCTGAAGTTGCCGGCCAGATCGTTGACCCGGCATCGGACGGTGATGCGGTCCAGCAGGGCATTGGTCAGGGAGATATGCTAGTAACTCCGCTGCAGGTGGTCCGTTTCACAGCTGCTCTGGCAAATGGTGGTACGTTATACCGCCCGCAGATCATTGAGCGCATTACATCTTCAAATGGTGTCGATGTATACACTTTCTCTCCCTTAGCGCAGAGTGAGCTGCCTGTTTCACGGGAGACACTGGATGCGATTAGCGATGGTATGCGGGGTGTAGTTAGATCTTCAATTGGAACCGCTAATGATGAGCTTGGTGACCTTAGCATTGTGCTATATGGAAAGACGGGTACCGCAGAAAATCCGCTCGGTGATTCCCATGCCTGGTTCACAGGATATTCAAGCACTGTCCGCGAGGATAAGCCGGATATTGCCGTTACTGTGATCATAGAGAATGGCGGCGAAGGGTCAGCAGTAGGCGCGCCGGTATTTCGCCGTGTTATCGAAACTTATTATTATGGTGAACCATTGAAGCTTTACCCCTGGGAATCAAAATTCAATGTGACCAGAACACCCACACCTGAATTTACGGAAACCCCACCTCCGGGTGCGATTCCACCCGCATCTTCGGGATCATCGCCTGGGCAGCAAGTAATCACACCAACCCCATCTGGATGAGCACTGGCGTATTGAACGGATTAGTTACTCGCCTCCAGGCAGGATTTTATACGGTACAAGTAGGGGACCGTGAGGTAACCTGTAAGCTGCGTGGGAGGTTTAAAAAAGCGCGCCTTAATGAAGATATAGTAGCTGTGGGCGACCGGGTGGAGATCCAACTGCTTGAAGATGATAGCGGAGTGATCGAGGAAATACAACCCCGCGAAAAAGCTTTCATTCGCATGGCACCTTCCGCGCGTGGAGATTATAAGCAAGTTTTGTTGGCAAATCCAGACCAGGTTCTGCTGGTTTTTTCATGTGCAAACCCAGACCCCAGTCTCAGGATGTTGGATCGGTTTCTGGTGATCACAGAAAAGCAATCCATCCCTGTCACAATCATCGCGAATAAAGTGGACCTGATCGGTGTTGATGCCGCGCAAAAACTATTTTCTGCTTACCCAGCTTTGGGATACGATGTAATGTTTACATCAGCCAAAAAAGAGATCAACATTGATAAATTAAAAGACCTCCTGGTTGGAAAGATAAGTGCGTTATCTGGGCCATCTGGAGTTGGAAAATCCAGCTTATTGAACCGGGTTCAACCTGAACTCGGCCTGGGTATCGGCAGATTAAAAGACTCATCGCCAAAAAAGGGCCGCCACACAACTGTTGTGCGCCAATTGTTCCCCCTCGATGAAGGAGGATTCGTGGCAGATATGCCTGGTTTGCGGTCTTTATCCTTATGGGATACCGAGCCTGAGGAGTTGGATGGGTATTTTAGGGAAATACGCGGATTGGTGGCGGACTGCCAGTTCAACGACTGCAGACATATCGATGAGCCGAACTGTGCGGTGAAACAAGCAGTTGAGAATGGGGATATTCACCCGAAACGGTATGATTCCTATGTGCGCTTGCGTTTGGGAGATGATGATTAAGATGATTTATTTCTCTTATAATGTGCAGTTTGGAAAACGGAGAATTAATGAAAAGGTATAAAAAATCCTTCAACTTGCTGACCATAGCCATTATCTTCTCTATTGGTTTATCGGGCTGTAATTTAATGAGTTTGTTATATCCCCAACCCACACCCATCCCTGTGATTCCAACCCCAATACCTTTAACTGAATTGACCATCTGTCTAGGATATGAGCCCGAATCACTTTACCCATATCGAGCCAATTCGCAGGCCGCTCAGGAAGTTCTTCAGGCTGTTTACGATGGGCCGATCGACATCTTGAATGATGGACAGGTAGAACCTATCATTCTCAAAAGGATGCCTTCTCTTACCGATGGCTCTGCGTTCCTAACCCCCGTTTCCGTC
>JAUSPC010000084.1 GCA_030655835.1 Pelolinea sp. | reverse complement strand
TACACGTTTCAGTGTTTCTTCCAGCTCTTGAATTTTCCCTTCAATAAAACCCTGGTCTTCCTTTGCTTTTTTATAATCAGCATTTTCAGAAAGGTCTCCCATTTCAATTGCAGACCTTAATTTAGCGGCTAATTCAAGACGAATTGGTCCTTTTAATTCCTCTAATTCCTTCTCTATTTTTATTTTTCCGTCTTTCGTTAAAAATATGTCATCAACCACGATAATCTTTTCCTTTTCATTTCACGATTGTACTATACAAGTATTCGATCCCCGTTTTCTCAGTGTGAGATAAGTGTACCGGTGTTATTCCCAGATAATTCTCTAAATAGATTGTCTTTATTTTCACCCGAAAATATATGGATAGTTATCTTTTTATTAGCTTGAATAATTTCTAACATATTTTTGACTTTTGATGCCATCCCACCTGTCACATCCGTTGAGGAAGAAGTTGTAATATATTTTGAAATTAATGGATAAGAAGCAGTCGTGATTGATGGTATTAGATCCTGACATTTCGGATAATCCATATAAACTCCGCCTTCAATTCCAGCAAGCAAGATTTGGTCCGGATGGGTTTTCGAGGCAAGGAAAGAAAATAATTCTTCGGTCGAGAAGATTGTCGCACCGGTTTCTTGATCAATAACTACATCACCGAACACGATTGGAATTAATTTATTTTCAATTGACGTAACAATCGGTTCAATAACCCACTTTTCTATTTTATGACCTTTGGAAATCAGAGATGCTGACGGAGGAAACGATAGCACAGGTAAACCTATTTCAGAAAAAATGTCAATCACAATTTGATTCAGCTGATGAGCGGCCGACCATACCTGTTGAAAACCAATCCAGTCTTTGTCTGAATGTATCCCTTCCCGTGTTCCAAACTGATGAGCGACAGCGTGTCCGAAAGATCCTGATCCATGGCCAATAAGCAATTTCAGATCAATGTTCTTATCCATGGCTTGCGCAATTTCTTCTCCCAATCTTTTAATAGTTTCTTTTCTTGGTGAAAACGGAATATCTTTGTTAGTAATTAAGGAACCGCCTAATTTTAGAAATATCATCATACGTTATTCTTTCGATAATGATGCATTGATCGATGTTTGGATAAGATTTTCTGCTCCCGCGGATTTCAATCCAACGCTGATTTTCTCGAGCGTGTTTGATTCGCATAATGTAACCATATAACCACCCTTGCCGCCACCACATAATTTCGCACCGAGAGCGCCATTCTTCATCGCTGAATCTACCAATCGATCAAGATCAGGTGAGGAAACCTTTAATTCCTTTAGGGCTTTATGATTCTGGGTCATTAATTCACCAACCTCTTCTAAATTTCCTGATCGGAGTGCATTTAAACCGTTATCAGTAATTTTTCCAATCTTCTCAAGGATGGGTTGAACTATGGTTGGTTCGGTATCTAAAAAATGCCTAACCTCTTGAACCACATTTCTTGTGAGTGTTCGTTTCCCTGTATCTCCAAGAATAAGGTTTAATGAATTTGGGATTTCAATAATAACTATGGGTGAGTTTTTCAAAAAATAAATTGGCTTTCCAATAGCGATCACGCTGTTGTCAATTCCGGATGGAGACCCGTGTTGAATTATTTCCGATTGCAGCGCCAGCGAGTTAATTTTGTCAAGGGAAAGCTGAATACCTAAAAATTGACTGACTCCTTTTGTAATGGCGACAGCAAGAGCAGCGCTTGATCCCAAACCAGCCGCGATCGGTATTGTAGAAGAAATTGTCATCTCAAAAAGTGGGGGTTTCCCTCCAATTTGTGAAAATATATTTTCAATTGGTACCCTGATCGGGTTGTTTTTTTCCAGGTCTGCGAAGGGAATATCCTCAAACCTTTGAAAATTGCGGATTTTTATTATTGATTGAGAGCCTTTAATTACCGGTAAGATCGTAACTTTTACCTGGACTGCCTCAATCGGGACTGCGATAGCAGGACATCCATAGACCACCGCATGCTCACCGAATAAAATAGTTTTTCCTGGGGCTTTAGAAATTATTGCCGGCATAAAATTATAATAGATAAAAAATGATCAATACGCTCAACCCATACAATAAAACAGATATTCGCAAAGGCCTGTCTTTTAGAACCAATTCTTCAGGAGCCCCCCCTGTTTGTTCAATTTGAATTAGATAAAGGTATCGGAAGATCCCATATAAAACAAATGGGATGGTAAGCATCATTGAATGATTGTCGGGCAAATTTGGGGCTGAAAAAGTATATAAACTATAAGAAACAAGAGTAATGCTAGACACAATTGTTATTAATTGATCCAGCAAGGGTAAAGAATATCCTTCAAACACAATTCTATGCTGATTGGCATCCTTTGATAATAAAACCAGTTCTGCTCGCCTTTTTCCAAACCCAATAAACAAAGAGAGCAGAGTAGTTACAACATATAACCAAGGTGAAAACCGATCAACTTTGATCAAGGAAACACCAGCTAAAACACGGATTACGAAACCCGAAGCGATGATCATTACATCTAAGATTGGTATGTGTTTCAACCATTTTGAATAAAGAATATTGATTAAAAAGTAGATTGTACCTAGGATGAAAAAAGGTTTAGATAAATAAAATGCACTGGATAGCGCTAATAGACATAATAAAATAGCAATCGAGATGGCGGTGATTACTGAAATTTTTCCTGATGCGATCGGCCTACTGCTTTTTGTCGGGTGCATTCTATCTGCTTCAATATCAAAAACATCATTCAAAAAATATACAGCACTTGATAAGGTACAAAAAATTAGAAAACCGAAAGCAGTATTGAGAAAAGCAGTGGAATTAAAGAGCTGACGATCGAAAATGATACCTGCGAAAAGAAAACTGTTCTTAACCCACTGTTTAATACGAAAACTTTTTATAATACCTTTGAGCATTTGAGAGCAATATTATCATATTTGCCGATTAGAATTATTGTAAATTAATTATGAAAAAACAGAGGATCGATATCTTACTTGTAAATTCCGGAATAGTTGAAAGCCGTAATAAAGCGCAGCGAATGGTCATGGCAGGGGAGGTAGAGGTTGAAGGGCAGCTGGTCCATAAACCATCTGAATTATTTGCCCCACATTGTAATATATCATTGCGTAGTAAACCAAAATATGTCTCTCGCGGCGGATTAAAATTGGAAAAAGCGATTAAAGAATTTCAAATAGATGATATTGAAGGTATGATCTGTGTTGATATCGGCGCATCTACGGGTGGATTTACTGATTGCCTACTTCAAAATGGGGCAAAAAAAGTTTACTCAATTGATGTTGGGTTTGGTCAATTGCATCAATCGTTACGTGATGATCCAAGAGTGGTCGAAATGGAAAGAGTTAACGTGAAGAATGTGGTGAGCATCCCTGATCCGGTTGACCTGGTGACAGTAGACGTGTCCTTTATCTCACTGAAAAGAGTCTTACCCATAATAAAACTTTGGGCAAATAAAAAAATAATTACAGTGATCGCATTAATCAAACCTCAGTTTGAAGTTGGGAGAATACTCGCTGCGAAAGGAAAAGGCGTGGTCCGTGATAAGACTGAGCGGGATAAAGTGGTTGAGGGAATATTGAGTTTTGCAAAAGACGAAGGATTTGATGCTTTATCAGTGACAGAATCACCGATCACAGGACCAAAAGGGAACGTGGAATTTCTTGCCTATTTATTATTTGATCCAACAAAGACCGAATGAAGACAAATAAGACTTATCGTGTATACTAACAGGTTGCTATGCAAACAAAATTTATTAGAAATTTCTGCATTATTGCCCATATAGACCATGGGAAATCAACGCTGGCAGACCGTATCTTACAGGTGACTGGAACAGTTTCCGAGCGGGATATGGTTGACCAATTGCTCGATACTATGGATCTTGAGCGGGAGAAAGGTGTCACAATTAAAGCATCCGCGGTGCGGATGGCTTATTCTTACAAAGGCGTGGATTACGAACTAAACCTTATTGATACACCCGGACATGTAGATTTTAATTATGAAGTGAGTAGGGCGCTTGCTGCTTGTGAAGGAGCATTGTTGGTTGTGGATGCTACTCAGGGCATTGAAGCTCAGACACTAGCAAATCTATATTTAGCACTAGAATCTGATCTGGTGATAATCCCTGTTTTGAACAAAATTGATCTACCATCGTCACGTCCTGATGAAGTTGCTGAAGACTTGAGTAATCTCTTAGGGATCAAACCTAAGGACATGATTCAAATTTCCGCAAAGCAGGGGTTGAACATTGAAGAAGTACTAAAAGCCATAATCGAAAAAATTCCCCCTCCAAGAGGTGAGAAACAAAATCCAACCCAGGCGCTGATCTTTGACTCACATTATGATTCCTATAAAGGGGTTGTTGCTTACATTCGATTGTTTGAGGGCAGTATAAGCGTTGGTCAGTCCCTCAGAACAATGGCTGCAAATTTAGATTTCAAGCCAGTTGAGATCGGGGTGTTTAATCCCGGAATGAAAAAAGTAGACATATTAGAACCGGGAGATGTGGGTTATATAGCTTCAGGCTTGAAATCTGTGAGTGAGTGTAGAGTAGGGGATACGATCACATCAACAATTAATTCCGCAAAAGCCCCATTGCATGGATATAAACACCCTAAACCGATGGTCTATGCGGGTGTTTACCCCGTTGAGGGCGAAAGCTATGAAGATCTCAAAGAAGCGTTTGCAAAATTGCAGCTAAATGATGCCTCATTAGTATATGAACCAGAAACCTCTCAAGCTCTAAATTTTGGTTTTCGATGCGGTTTCTTGGGACTTTTCCATATGGAGATCATCCAGGAAAGATTAGAGCGGGAATATAATCTTGACATTGTCCTAACCGCACCGACAGTGGAATATGAAATAATTTTCAATGATGGCAAAACGATTTTCATTGATTCACCAGTAGACTTACCTGATGAAGGATCAATTGGGGAAATTCGAGAACCCTGGATGGATCTGTGGATTTTTACCCCAACAGAATTTTATGGTTCAGTAATGGAAATAGTGAAAAAAAGAAATGGTATTTTCATCGAACAAGAATACCCTGCTCCTAACCGTGTTCAGCTGCATTTTGAGGTGCCGTTATCAGAGATCATTGTAGATTTTTTTGACGATCTAAAATCCAAAACACGCGGGTATGCTTCTATGGACTACCAGTTTCGCGAATATAGGCCGGGAAATCTCGTGAAATTGGAAGTGCTGATTGGCGGTGATCCCGTGGATGCGCTTGCGTCAATTGTGCATAAAGAACAGGCGTACTCAAAGGGCCAAAAACTTGTCACCAAATTAAAACGATTGATACCAAGGCAAATGTATGAAGTTGCAATACAAGCTTCCTCAGATGGTAGAGTTATTTCACGCGCAACAGTTAAAGCGTTACGAAAAGATGTGCTTTCAAAATGTTATGGCGGAGATGTGAGCCGAAAACGAAAGCTTTTGGAAAAACAGAAAAAAGGTAAGAAGCGCATGAAGCGAATCGGGAATATTGAAATTCCGCAGGAAGCGTTCATGGCAGTTCTGCAATTGGGGGACGATTGAAAGAGAAATTAAAAATTCTTCGCTGGTTACCGGGTTTAGTTATTAGCATCATAGCGATAATTTTTATCATCCGTATTGTTGATTTTGAAATTTTGGCACAATCTATGAAGGATATTGGAATAATTAATATTGCGATTATTTCAGGGATAACAGTGGTTTCTCTGATGGCAAGAGCAGTCGCTTGGATGAGATTGCTCCCAAAAGTGAAGTTTTTAGATTCATTTCTGCTTATTAATGAAGCGTATTTATTTAATAATCTTATACCAAGGTCGGGAGAACTGGTAAAAACATTTTTATTTGCGAAACCTTCAAAGGAAAATGCGTATAAAATTATTTCAAGCGTAATTGTTGAAAGATCCTTGGATCTTGTTATCGCAGCATCTATGTTTTTGATTACTTTCCCATTTATTTCGCGGTTAGATAATATTCATCCAATCGCAATTCTCCTCCTTGTTATGTTTGTTTTGTTCTTAATTTCAGCTTTTCTTATCGCCGTAAACGCTGAAAAGGTAAAAGTTTGGCTTAGAAAAATTGGCAAAAAGAATTCTGGTTTTATTGAAAAAATATTGCCTAAAATTGAGATGATAATAGATGGATTCCAGGTCTTAACAAATTGGAGACAAATCATTTCTGTATTTTTGTGGATATCCATTTCCTGGATGTTATGGACGTTTTTACTATTCTTTGGACTTAAAGCTATTTTTGGAGATGCTAAATTCTGGTGGGCAATTTTTACTGAGGGTGTTCTGGCTTTGGGAATAGCTTTACCTTCTGCTCCCGCTGGACTTGGGGTGTATGAAGGTACGATGATCGCCGCACTTTCCGTATTTGATATCTCGGCAGAAATATCATTGGGATTGGCTGTTGTGATCCACCTGATCCAAATTGGCATCACCTCCATAATTGGATTTATTGCAGTATTAAAACAGGGTGAGTCGATCCCTGTTATCCTTCAAAGAATAAAATCATCACAGAAAAATAAAATAAATGGTCAACAAAATTAGGTGCGAAATATCATGACAAAGAAAATTCTAATTACTGGTGGAGCAGGGTTTATTGGTTCAAATTATGCTTGCAGACGGATACTTAACGGAGATGAAGTTACGATTTTTGATAATTTGTCGAGAGACGGTGCGAAAGAAAATCTGCAATGGATCGCCTCTTCGATAAATGGTAAACCTTTTCAGTTTGTCGAGGGAGATGTTCGAGATTTTAATAAATTAAAAGAAACTGTTGAAAAAAAAGATATCATTGTTCATTTAGCTGCCCAAGTTGCAGTTACTTCCTCGGTTAATGATCCTCAATTCGATTTTAATGTAAATGCTGGTGGGACGTTTAATGTGCTTGAATCTGCCCGGCAATGCGAGAACAACCCAATAATCATTTACGCATCAACAAATAAAGTTTACGGTGAGATCGAGGGTATTGAGGTCAAAGAAGATAAGTCACGGTATTCTTTTGAACAGTTACCATTAGGTATCAGTGAAAAACAATTATTAGATTTTCATTCTCCATACGGGTGTTCGAAAGGGTGTGGGGATCAATATGTAAGAGATTATTCAAGAATTTATAATATTCCAACTGTTGTTTTTAGACAAAGCTGTATTTACGGAACGCGCCAATTTGGAATTGAAGACCAGGGTTGGGTGGCTTGGTTTGTAATCGCCGCTGTCTTAGGAAAACAGGTCTCCATCTATGGAGATGGCAAACAAGTGAGGGACTTACTTTTCATAAACGACCTATTGAATGTGTATGATTTAGCGATCGAAAAAATTGATAAAGCACAAGGTCAAATATTCAATATCGGAGGCGGTATCGAAAATTCTATTTCCATTTGGAAGGAATTCGGACCTATCCTTGAAAAAATTCATGGAAAAAACATTCCGATAGAAATCAAAGGATGGCGCCCAGGAGATCAGAAGATTTATATTTCGGATATATCAAAAGCAAAG
>JAUSPC010000082.1 GCA_030655835.1 Pelolinea sp. | reverse complement strand
GGACCAATGAAAATACGAATGGGCTGATTCGCCAATACATTCCCAAAAACACTGATTTTAGTAAATTAACGAATGCGGACATTCAATTTGCTGAAAATCGATTGAATACAAGACCCAAGAAGTGTCTGTCTTTCACATCACCTATGGTATTCTTAAATAATCACGGTTGCACTTGAGACTTGAATCCAAGAGGTAAGATGTATACTACATACAAGTTTAGAATCATCTAAAGTATTTTCTAAATTTCATCGAATTATTTAACCGCAGCCCGATGAACAGCATTAAGGGATTCTAAAAAATAGAATATGCTTATAATATGGTCATCTGAGATTTCAAAATTAGAACATTTCAATGAAATGTTATTAACGGGGGTAAATAGAATGTGTATTCAACTACAAAGGGAGGTGATTTCTTATTATTAGATATGCTTCACGCATTATTTCAATTGCAATACAAAATATCAACGTTTAATAATTGAAAAAATAAAAATATAAAAAAATAGGAGAATTAAAAATGGCACAAAAGAAAATAGTAGGGTATCTACCAAATGATACACCTCCACTAGGGCGAATGTTGGTACTTGGCTTCCAGCATGTCCTGGCAATGTTCCCGGCCACGATCTTGGTCGCGTTATTAGTAGGCTTTGACGTTGGCACCGTATTGGCAGTTTCCGGTCTTGCAACGATCACTGCGCTTATCCTTTCCAAGCAGATTGCCGGCAAATTTATTCCTTTGTATTATGGCTCAAGTTTCAGCTACATTGCTGCCACATTGGCAATTACCAATGCTGAATTCGGCGTGTATGCACAGGATAAGGTCGCACTTGCGCAAGTCGGAATCGTTGCCACGGGTGTGGTCAACATCCTGGTAGGTCTCATTGTACGTCGTGCAGGGGGCCGTAAATTTATTGACAAATTCTTGCCGCCCATTATTACAGGTTCCGTAGCTGCGGTTATTGGCATTGCTCTATCAGCAGCTGCTTTGAATATGGCTGCAGCAAACTGGCTGGTTGCATTTATCACATTACTAGCAACCATAATCTTCTCTGTGTATTTGCAGGGAAAAGGATTTCTCGGGCTAATCCCTGTGCTGCTGGGTGCACTCGTAGGGATCCTTGCCAGTGCATTGTTTGGGCTGGTTGATCTTAGCCCTGTGGGCGCTGCCGCATGGTTTGCGCTTCCGAAAATAACTTTCCCGGCATTTACTTCACCAAAAGCATGGGAATCCGTTGCCGCAATTGCGATCATCGCTATCGCTACCATTCCTGAATCAACAGCGCACCTATATCAGATCAGTTTGTATGTTGATAACCTGGCCACAAATATGGGAAAAAAGAAATATAACTTGCGCGAATTGATCGGACTGAACCTGATTCTGGATGGCCTCGGAGATATGATCAATGGTATGTTCGGTGGTGTTGCAGGAACTAACTATGGTGAGAACAATTCTCTGATGGTGATTACCCGCAACTACTCAGGTCCGACTCTAATAACAGCCGGTATTATGGCTATAATGCTTGGCTTCATTGGAAAACTTTCTGCAGCCGTTGGCGTAATTCCCATTGCAGTTTCAGGCGGTCTAGCAATCTACTTCTTTGGCCTAATTGGCATGCAGGGTGTTGCCCTCATACAAGCTGAAAAAGTCAACCTATATGATCCCCGCCAGCTGGCAATCGGCGCTACGATCCTCGTGCTTGGCATCGGCGGGCATATTGGTCTCGGCGGTAATATACCACTCCCGATTCCAGGAGTTTTCCCTGATGGTTTACCAGCGATCGCCTTTGCCGCAGTTGCTGGAATCGTATTAAACTTAGTCTTCATGGTCTTCAAGACACCAGAAGGTGCGGAACTTAAAGTGGTTGATTTGGAAGATTGAACTAAAAGCACAACGAACTAACTATGGAAGGTGCATACACTGCACCTTCCATTTTCTTTATGAAGATAACCTTATACCCAATTTTATTTCAATTCCAGGTTATAAATGTAATTCTTTTCGGAGTAATAAGTTACCCACCTGAGTGCAGCTCTTTGATGGTGTAGAAAGTTTGATACACGACCCAGGACGCATCAGATCATTGAGAAGGTGGTTTTGATCAAACGCATAAAAGGAGTATTTTTGAAGTCGTTTATGATGAGTTTGAAGAAATTTTTCAAAAGTCAATCGACTGAAAAAGAGTAACCCTCGATTCACTCTCTCCAATCGGCAGGAAGGTGACTTTCGCTTTTTGGGAGGGGACATCTTCCACATGATCCAGTTTGATGCCAAGCGCATTTTTCCAAAAATTTAATCGGCGGCTGTTTCTTCAGGAATCACGCCAGCCATCAACAAACCAAGTTTTTGCTTTGTTGCTTCTTCCCGGGAAAGAATATCCATGATCTTGCCTTCATAGATCACGGCTATGCGATCTGAGAGCGCCAGGATTTCATCCAGGTCTTCAGAGATCAGTAAAACAGCTGCACCGTTATTTCGCTGTATTATCAATTGTTCGCGAACATATTCCGTTGCACCGATGTCGAGTCCTCGGGTTGGCTGTGCTGCGACGATGGTGCGGGGGTTTCTGGAAATCTCCCGCGCCAATACGATTTTTTGAATATTGCCTCCAGATAGACTTTTTGCCAGTGTTTTTTGTGAAGGTGTTTTGACTTGAAATCGATCAATCAATTTATCCGTATGCACGGCGATATCCTTTAATTTTAAGAAACCATGTTGGGAGAAGTGCGATTTATGGTGTTCACGCAGGATCATGTTTTCCGCGATGGTAAAATTCTTGATCATACCATCGCGCATTCTTTCCTCAGGGATATAGGATAACATCCGCTCGATCAGTTCGCCTGCCGCAAAACCAGTCACATCCTCACCTTCTAAATAAACCCACCCAGCGGTCGATCTTCTCAAGCCTGCCATCACCTCTGCTAATTCCCGCTGACCATTACCGGAAACACCAGCAATTCCCAGGGTCTCACCGGAATGAACTTCAAGACTGACATCGCGTAAACCCTGTGTACCGCGGTCACTTTCACAGGAAACATTTTCAAGTTTCAAACGGATTTCACCCATGACCACATGATCGGTGCTGGTAATGAATTCAATATCACGCCCCACCATCCACTTGGCGAGGGTTTTTTTTGTTATCTTGGAAGTCGGCCGCGTCCCGATCTTTTGACCATTGCGCAGGACTGTCACACGGTTGCTGATTTCAACCACTTCATGTAATTTATGAGAAATAAAAATGAGTGCATAACCATCTTCTACCACCTGGTGCATGATCGCAAACAGCTCGTCCACCTCCTGGGGAGTGAGGACGGCAGTGGGTTCATCAAGGATCAACAAGGCAGCACCGCGATAGAGTGCTTTGATGATCTCTACTCGTTGCTGCTGACCTACGGAGAGCTGCCAAATATAGGCATCCGGTTCGATCCGCAATCCGTATGTATCAGCTAAATCCAGAATCCGTTTGGACACGCGGTCGAGATCGGTCAGGGGGCCGCGTGACGAGGGTAACCCCAATGCCACGTTTTCTGCCACAGTCAAAGTGGGCACCAGCATGAAGTGTTGGTGGATCATGCCAATGCCAAGTTTGATCGCATCCGTTGGTGAAGAAATATCGACACGCTTTCCATTGATAAAGATATTTCCTTCATTTTGTTGATACATACCATAGAGAATTTTCATCAATGTGCTCTTCCCGGCACCGTTTTCACCGAGCAAGGCGTGAACTTCGGACGACCTGACATCAAAGTCCACATTGTCGTTAGCGAGAACACCGGGGAAACGTTTGGTGATTCCGCGCATTTCCATTAAATCAATTCGTGTTTGACCGGAAGGAAGTTTATTTAAATAAATCATTGTGCCAACCTAGATACTGTGTTTTAAGATTTCGGAAGTCCTGATGGACTTCCGAAATCGAATTAAATTACTTTGTCACCTCTTAGGGTAGTTCGATCGTGATGGTGCCGTCAATGATCCCCTGGATGGCCGCATCAGCAGCTGCCCTAACGTCTACGGGCAGGTCAAAATCTGAATTGAATGCCATCACCTGACCACCATTTTCCAGGCTGGCAATAAACGATTGACCGCCAAGAATCCCATCTGCCCTCAGTGCAACGATTTCCTTGAGGATCACTTCCCAGTGATAGACCTGGCTTGCCACTACAGCATTCGGTGCAAAAGATGACTGGTCAGACTGGGTGCCGAACCATAACGCACCGGCTTCCTCAGCTTTGCCTATGGCTCCGACGACCATCTGTGCCGTGCCAGTCAATACATCGGCGCCTGCGGCAATATGAGTCGTCGCGGCTTCAGATGCCAGAGCGACATCAGAGAAAGAGCCGATATAAGTTACTCTCACTTCAATATCCGGATCGGTTGCCTTTACACCGGCCACAAAACCATCCACGTACAGTTTGGCATCACCGGTTTCAATTGGGCCAACCACACCGATCACCTTGCTCTTGGTCAGCAGGGCCGCCATGACGCCATTGACATAGCCACCCTGTTGGGAAGCTGCTTCATAGGCGAAAATGTTGGAGATACCGAAGGTGTCGACGGTTGTACCCCAGGCAAAGCTGGTCTCAGGGAAGTCCGGCGCGATTTCCTGCAGTGAGGACCCACACTGGGAACCGTGAGCGATCACCATGCCATACCCCTGCGAAGCATAGTCTCGAATGGCTGCGGCAGCATCATCAACCACAAACATATTTTCTGAGTAGTCGAAATCTAAAGAATCAGGTCCGCCCATTGATTCCTGGAGGGCGACCATGCCGTCATAAATGCTCTGAGTGAAGGCAAAGTCATTGATGGCACTGGGCGAAACAACTGCTACGGTAAGCGGTTCTACAGCAACCAATTCTTCAACTTCCTCAACCTCTTCGATTTCAGGCAGTTCCTCAACAACGGCGGGAGCTTCTGGTGCCGGTGCACCGCAAGCGGTGATCAAAAAGACCAACACCAGGGCTAAAGATAAATACTTCAAAAACTTATTCATTTTTTCTCCTATTTGTTTAATCGACTGTAATACTTTTTTTGAAAGAGTTGTGATGTTGTGTTTATCTTATTATCCTTACCTCCTTTTCTTTAGGTAATACCTAATAGTGACCACACCGGATCATGACTACTTTGGCATGATATCTTGGTTCTAAATTGATGAATGCTTACAGATTGTATGATCTGAGCTATCACTGCCCATTTCATTCGGATTGCAACTTGACACATTACTTATCGATCAATAATTGGCGTTTTACCGAGAGTTTAACGAGCTGAGATACACCCATATTTTTTCTTTAGTCCAAGATAAAAATTTTTTTTCGCAGGGGTTGCGGATGAAAACAGGAAAGGCAACATAAATTTTCGTGTATTTAAATCTATTGATGAGTGGTATTAAATTTGGGGGTTTGACTGATATTTGAAGAAAGGACAAAAGTCAGATACTGTCCTTTTTTTCCTCCCCTGGCATGCAACAAAAAAGGCGATGGGATGATTTGAATCTATGACAAAGGGCTTATGGATTCCCTAAGCCTACCACTGAGCCACAAAACCCCAAACAGGTGATAATTTTCATGGAATCTAATACGTTTGCCAATTTATAACGATAGGAAAAGGAGGTAGAAATGCCAGAAAACCACAGATTACTGATACCTGAAAAATGCCATTGGTCTATTTAGCGATTCAGATGCGATTGCTCGGATTCAGCCGACCAAACGGCGTGGGATGCTGGAGGCACTGCGTATTATCTGCAATCCACCTCACGGAAAAGGAACGGCGCCTCTGAGTTTATATCTCCCAGAGCGCTTGCCGCCCCGCCTGACATATCAGTTGTCGATGTTCTGTAGACTGTGCTGGTGAAATCACATAAATGGATGGTGGTAGTCGATGAGCTGGGTTATTCATTGGACCTGGTTGACCTGCAAAGGATGCTCGAGGCAGTGGTCGTGTTTAATTTGAAATGGTGTAGTTGAGTAGGTTTGTGGTGATTGATCAGTGGTGTGTTAGTATAATGCCGGGTATCATGGATTCGTCACCTTAACATATTTATAGGCTGTCCGCGCTCTGCCAGAAATGCCATTACTTCGCCATGATCCGGAACCGAACGTGAGCCGTGGCGGGTGACTTTGATCGCTGCAACGGCACAGGCATATACGAGTGAATCATGAAGGTTGGCGTTGCACTGGCGGGCGACAATAAAGCCGGCATCGAAGGAATCGCCGGCGCCGGCCGTGCTGACCACCGGCACCTGGAAAGCAGGGCAGTGATCTTCACCGGCGTTGCTGTACAGTGTGGCTCCCTGCTCGCCCTGCTTGATGACCACGATGTCAACTCCTACCTTTCGCAGCCTTTCCACCCCATCCCGGGAGGATACACCCTCAAACATCAGCCGCATTTCTTCGTCTCCGATCAAGACCACATCTGCCTGGGCAATGGCTTTCCACTGTGCTTCACGCAGTTCAAAGGAAAAGATATTTCCCTCAAGGCGTAAGTTGGGATCATAATAAACCAGACATCCGGCGGTGTGTGCCTGCTCAAGGGCAGCCAGCAGTGCAGTACGGGCAGGTTCCTCCACCAGACATACACCCGTGGCATACACAACCGGGATGGATTGAAGATCAAGCGCCTGCAAATCCTCGACACGCAGCAATGTGTGCGCGGCTCCTTTTGCGCAGGCAATAAAGGTACGCTCTCCGGTATCATCAATGATTGCTAAGACAATGCCGGTAAAGGTACCCAGTCGGACGATGATCCCACTTGTATCCACACCCACCTTATTGAATTCACTGATGATGTACTGGCCGTATGGATCATCCCCCACACAGCCGATAAACCCAGAACGGATGCCCAGCCTAGTAGCGTTGGCGGCAATGTTGGCGGTTGTTCCGCCAGGGCTGAGGCTGACCGCTGTGCTCCAGATGTTACCGCCGCGCGGGGGCAGTTGTGAGGCACGCGTCGAGAGATCCACCAGCGCATCACCGATCCCCAAAATATCCACATTCATAATCTTTTTTGTATCTCAGTCATACATACACCTCTAAATGAATGGTTAATGGCAATAAACCCGTGAAGGATTTTCAACTGTCAATAAATGTATCAGATCATTGCTAAAACCGGCTGTCCGCATCGCAGGGATTAGTGTTTTTGGAATGTGTGCATATCCTGTACCGCCCCATGTTGCAAGCATGATCTTCAAACAAATATCACCGGAGATCAGGAGATGGTCCGCATTCCCTAATTTAACCTGCTCTTTAAGGAAACCAATTTTTACAGCGTCGGTCTGCTGCCACATCGCATCATTGATCCAACCGCAGCCGAAAGTGTCAAATTCAAGATAAGCCCCGCGCTTGCAGAGCGAGTTCAGGTAATCGGATTTGATACCCAGATAATCCTGATGGCAGAGGATGACCCGCTTCAGGTCGCAGCCTTCCTCTTCCAGGATGTCAAGGATGAGGTGGCTTTCAGATTCCCAAATATACGGGTGAATGGCGACCGCACAGCCCACCCTGCATTGCACACGTCCGACTGCGCGCAAGGTGCAGATTTCTGCATCATGGTCAATTTTGGATGTGAAACCGGATTTGAGCAAACCAGGCATGATGCCGTTCGCGCCATTTATAAATTCATTAAATATCTGCGCTTCCACATCAGCCACGCTCATACGCCTATCTTGCTCTGTCATAGAAGGCAAAGTATACCGCCCGCACGACATGATCACGTTGATACCTGTGTTTTCCGCCACCTTCAGCAGCCCCTCCGGTAAACGACCCATGGCTGTGCAACAAGACAGATCGGTGATCGTTTTTCCACCCAGCGCTGCATACAAGAGCACCTCCTCAATGGCTGTGGAGAGGTTATTCAAGCGGGTATTGTCCACAATGTCCCAGGGGTGATCAACAACCTGATCGCGGATCGAAAGCGATACCTCCCTGTGATAAAACTCCTTTCCCACTTCATTCTGCGGTTCAGACGGACAGTAACAGCTCAGGTCAACAAACAGATGCTCATGCGGTAGTGTTAATCCGAGATCACTTTCGGCTATTGGTCCTTTTACACCCATTACAGAAGGCATACTATGAATTCCTGGAGTTTATCAAACGGGTATATGATGTACATTTCCCTGCCTGGGTAGATCATTGCTCGCTGCTGGTAAATGACCTGGCATAGCGGCTCATCAATATGATCGCCAGAATGGTAATGATATAGGGAAGCATCAGCGGAAATTGCGGCGGGATGACCTCTGTCGGAATTCGAAGGCTGGCAGCATCTGCAATGCCAAAGATCAGGCTGGCGATTAACACTATGATAGGGTTCCCGCTGCCAAACAAGACGATTGCCAGTGCTATAAAACCGCGCCCTGCAACCAGAGAAAGGGCGAACATGCCCAGGTAACCCATCGAGAGATGGACACCAGCCATGCCGCAGAACACTGCGCTGATCACAAAGGCAGACAGACGAATGCCTGTAATGCTCTTTCCGGAGGCGCTGACCGCTGAAGGATTCGATCCGGCAGCTCGCAGCCAGAAGCCAAAGGGAGTCTTATAAAAGACAATATATGTGGCTGCAACGAGCAAAAAGGAGATCGGGATCAGAAGCGAATAGTTATTCAGAAGCAAATTGAGTATGGGACTCTTATCAAGAAACGAAAAAGATAATATCGGCAGTAATTTTGCATCCTGCGATAACAGAATGGATATTTGATCATAATATCGGCGAATGATATAGGCGGCTATACCGCCCATCATGATGTTCAGGGTGATGCCTACCGCAAAAATATCAGCTTTAAGGCGCAGTACAAAGATGGCATAGATAATCCCGACGATCACGGCAGCAGCAACACCAAAGAACAGACCCATCACCCAGCTGCCGGTGGTGAAACAAAAAATATAACCCACCAGTGCGGCGATCAGCATCATACCCTCCATGCCCACGTTGGGCACACCAGAGACCTGCATAAAAGCACCGCCCAGGGCTGCCATCAGCAGGGGGGTTGTCAAACGGATGGATGCGCGCAAAAATTCAATCGTGTTTTCCATGCAAACTCCTACGGGTTAATAAATTCGAGATGCTTGACCATGCTTGTGAGCGAGTGATCACGAGTAAAATGATCACGCTTTGCAAGATGCTGCTGTACTCGGTTGCTACGCCTAATTTCGATTCCAAACCGATCATACCACTCTGAAGGATGGCAAAGATCATGGAAACGATCAGGATCAGGATCGGACTGTTCGCCGCGATCAATGCAATCAGCACACCGGTAAATCCGACACCCCCGCCCATGCCAAGCATATATTTGTGATTGACACCCAGAACAAGGATGGCACCAGCCAGCCCCGCCAGCGCGCCGCCGATGATCATGGAAAGAAAACGCATTCTCTTATCCTTCACTCCGCCATAACGGGCA
Organism: Pelolinea sp.; assembly: GCA_030655835.1. Classification (GTDB taxonomy): domain Bacteria; phylum Chloroflexota; class Anaerolineae; order Anaerolineales; family Anaerolineaceae; genus Pelolinea. The sequence continues at coordinate 25,141 of JAUSPC010000082.1, read as the reverse complement.
AACTCATCGTTGGCTCCCAGCACCCGCCATTCGTACCCCCAGCTGGTTTTCCAATCAATGAAGCAGATGATCAGAAAAGCAGCCAGCACTACATACATGCCTGAGCTTAGATTTGATAAGGGCAGCATACGGGTAAGCATAGCAGATTCTCGTATCAACGAGGTTTCTGCGTTAGATGATCCCGGGGCGCGGAATGGATAATTGACCAGATAACCGGTCAGTAGTACAGCCAGGTAGTTCATCATAATGGTCGTGACGATCTCATTGGCGTTGAATTTCAACCGGATATAAGCGGAGATTGAAGCCCACAATGCGCCTCCAAACATTCCCGCCAGAATCGCCAAACTCACATGAAACACCGGTGGTAACCCGATGATGTAAAAACCTGCCAGCGCCGTCAAAAAGCCGCCCACAGCCAACTGCCCATCACCGCCAATATTCCAGATACCAGCTTTAAAGGGGATTGCCGCAGCCAGAGCAACAAGAATGATGATGATCATGCGGGAAACCATGTTGGCAAAGCGGAACGAGGAGGCAAATGTGCTGGAGAAGGCGCTGTTGATCACATCTTTAAGCGCGAAACCATCCAGAGCAAGCATTGCCAGACCGATAACAAGCGCCAGTATAATGGCGCTGACAAAACTCAACGCATGTTGAACAATCTTTCTGCGAACTATATGCGGTGCCTTCATCAGCAATTTCTCCGAGAACCGACCATATATTGACCCAGTTCAAAGCGGTTGATCTCTTCAGGTTTGGTGATGGCAACCAGTTCACCGGAATACATCACTCCGATACGGTCACTTAAGTTGAAAATCTCATCCATGTCGCCGGAAACAAGCAGAATGGCATAACCGGTGTCACGGCGCCTTATCAATTCTGAATGAACATATTTTGTGGTGCGGATATCAATCCCCTGGCTGGGATAAGCCACGATTAGAAATGGCGTGTTGAGCGAGAATTCGCGGCCGATGATCAGTTTCTGCAAGTTTCCACCGGAAAGACTACCGGCATTGATCTCAAGCGAACTGGCTACCACTTCAAAATCTTTTATGATGTCACGGGCGAAGGATTGCAAATTTTTGTATTTCAGTAATAATCCCTGATGGAATTCAGGGAGATAATGGTGTCCCATTACCAGATTGTCTAAGATCGATAGGGATACCGCCGCACCACGTTCGATGCGGTTCTCAGGTACATATGCCATACCAGATAGGCGTCGTTTCTGAATGTCCCAATGCACCACACTTTTACCATCAAAACGGATATCTCCTTCGCTGGCCGGACGCATACCGATGAGCGCTTCCACAAGTTCAGCCTGTCCGTTACCTCCCACGCCGGTCAGACCGAATATCTCACCGCGGTGAATTTCGAAACTCACGTTTTTCACTATTCGATTGTCGTAATTATTTACACAAAGATTTCTCACCTGCACCAATGCATCCCCGAAAGGATGATCTTCCTTTTTCAGGGTAATAAGAGGTTCTTCTCCGACCATCATTCGGATCAATTGTTCCCTATTCACCCGATCATGGGGTAGCGTTGCCACCAAAACTCCCTTGCGCAGCACACTGATCTCATCTGCAATGGAGAAAGCCTCTTCCAGTTTATGCGTGATCATGATGATGGTCTTACCTTCCTGGCGAAGCTTGCGCAGAATATCAAGCAGTTTTTCAATTTTTTGTGGTGTCAACACTGAAGTTGGTTCGTCAAGGATGAGGATTTGCGCGCCGCGGTAAAGCGCTTTGCCGATCTCCATGATCTGGCGCTCTTCCACCGAGAACGAACCCACCGGAACATCCAGTTTCAGCGGCATTTCCAGCATATCAAGGATATTCTTAACTTTTTTATTGACGGTATCATAGTCGCAGAAGAACAGATTATTACAGGGTTCTATACCCAGAGCGAAATTCTGGGCGATTGTAAATTCATTTACAAGGGTAAAGTGCTGGTGAATGAATCCGATGGAAAGATCCAGCGCTTCCGCAGGGTTGTGAATGGTCACCGTTTTGCCAAAAATCTTGATCTCACCTTCGGTGGGCATTTCTTCACCGAAGAGAATTTTCACCAGGGTAGTTTTTCCCGCCCCGTTTTCTCCCAGCACGGCATGGATATGACCCTCAATCACTGAAAAGTCGATATGATCATTGGCAACGGTGTCACCATACAATTTGGTGATCTGATGGGTTTCGATGGCGAGGGTCATTAATTTTTCTTCTCGATTTCGGGTTGTAAAGAAATTTAGACAGGGTGGAAGATAATATCTCCACCCTGTCGTAATATTATATTACTGGTTATATTGCTCTACGACGATCTTTCCGTCCATAATTTCCTGGGCGAATTCCGCAATCATGTCTTTAATTCTTTGTGGAACAAGATCCGGATCCATATCGCCGTAATCGATACCGACACCGTTCTTTGAAAGACCGTAAGCCATTACATCACCGGTCTCGATCTCGCCTGCAATGAAGGATTCAGCAAACTGGAAGATGGCATCGCCAACGTTCTTGCGCATCGAAGCGACTACCCATTCTGGGGCAAGACCCTTCTGATTGGTATCTACACCAATCGCATATTTCTTGACATCTTTGGCAGCTTCAAACAAACCTAAACCGGTAGGGCCAGCTGCCTGGAAGATAATGTCGGCTCCGGCGCCGTAAATTGCCAGTGCGGTTTCCTTACCTTTTGCTGGGTCAAAGTGTGTTCCAGCATACTGATTAATGATCTCAATATCTTCTACGGCATATTTGGCTCCCTGATTAAAACCAACCTGGTAATCGTGGATCACGGGCATATCAGCACCGCCCATGAAAGCAATCTTCTTGGCATCATCCATGCTTGGTAAATCCGTAGTTTCTGTGGTCAGCAGAGCAGCCAAAGCACCAGCAAGGAAGGCACCCTCGTTCTGCATGAAGACAACGGAAGTCATCCCCTCAATACCCGTGGCACCGTCGACATAGACGAAGGTTTTATCCGGGAATTCTGGGATTACCTGTTTGAGTTGTTCGTCAAAGAAGTAACCAGGCACAACGAAGATCAGATCAGCTTGTTCGGCTGCCGAGATTAAAACATCTAAATTGACGTTCATATCATTACGATTTGATATGATACTAGTTTCCAAACCCAGTTCGGCTGTCATCCTTTCGAGTCCTTCATTTGCAGAATCAATGAAACCCAAATCACCAACTTCACCACCAGCAACAACTGCAACTTTCAGCGTTGCTTCTTCTTCAGCTTCTTCCACAGGAACTTCGGCAACAACCGACGTGTCTGCCGGAGCAGCAGGTTTGGGAGCACATGCGGCGATCATGGACATGATCACTAAGAAAAAAACAACAATCATATACTTATTTCTAATCATTGGTCTACTCCTTTATATACATAAATAAAATTGGATATAACGATTGGTTGGAATGCAATCATGTGAGCATAAATTCTTGTGCTTTCACCTCCTTTTTCTAAGATGAATTTGTTCTGTAATGATCATACTAAGCGCTGGCTCTGATCTCTTTGACCACATCCATTAATTCTTTCACCCGCTTTCGATCAACTACATTAGAACTCACCCCGTCTTTTTTGAGAGATGTGCCGACAATTGCGCCATCGGCATATTGGAAGATACGCGCAGCCGCTTCTTTATTAAAACCGCTGCCCACAAGCACAGGAAATTCCTCTACAGAGGCCTTGGCTTCTTTGATGTCATCTAGTTTTGTTTCCTTGCCGGTATGGGTGCCGCTGATGATAATTGCATCCGAGAGGAAGTATTTTGCGTCGAGTGCAGAATCACCAATCGGGCGATTAACCAGCGGTGCAGAATGCTTGATGTGCACGTCGGTGAAGATCTTGATCGATGGATCAAGAAATTTGCGGAATCGCAGCAATTCGTGCGGCTTTGGCAATACTAGTCCCGAAACATCTACCGAGGCTTCGGTGAAAAAGGTAGCGCGAATAAATTGCGCACCCATAGCATGGGCAACACTAAGGGAAGCTTTGGGGTCCGACAGAATGCAAATACCAAGCGGTTTAGAGACAGCCCGCCGGATATGATCGCTGATGATTGCCATGGCGGCGGTTAATTCCGGACCAACTTCATGGGGGTAATACGTGGGATCGGAGAAGTTTTCCACTTCAAGGGCGTCCACACCGCCCTCTTGGAGTTCATTAGCATCGTAAAGGGCACGCTCGATTACATCCTTCAACCCTTTCCCATTGTAAACCGGCGAGCCGGGGAGCGGGAGCAGGTGAAGCATACCGATGATCGGTTTTTTTACACCGAACAAGTCTAAATAATTTTGATATCGATTATCGTCAGGATACATACTCATAATGATGGTCTCCTATTTCGGCCAGATGGTTCGAGCCACTTTCATAAATGAATTTAACTTTACAGGGTCAATAGGCGCCTCGGATTCATTATTGATCTTGATGCGAGTACCAATGATGACCCCGTCAGCGTATTCTTTGAATTGAGGCAGGTTCTTCTCGTCCACACCGCTGGCAACGAATACCGGGGTATGGCTGACAGCTTCCTTCACCTCTTTGACATCGTCAAATTTTGTCTCAGCACCGGTGGCAATGCCGGTCACAAGAATGGAATCTGCCAGCCCGCGGTGGACGGTATCATAAGCCGCCTGACCGATCGGGCGCTGAGAAATGGGGTAACCATGCTTGATATGAACATCGGCAAAGATTTTAACATCGGCGTTGAGGAACTTGCGGTAGCGTAGAGTTTCTGCGGCAATGCTGTCCATCAGTCCGGCGTCCACCACATATGTCTCGGTGTAATAAGGAACACGGATGAATTTCGCCCCGACCGTGTTGGCAATTGCCATGCCGGCAATCGCATCTGACTGGAGGACGCACATACCCAGGACGAGCCGGGGCACTTCTTGGGCAATGATCGTGGAAATGTATGTCATCGCGGCTATGGTTTCATCGGGAACGTGTTTATGAAACATCACATCTCCAAAGTTCTCCACGATGGCACCTTCCACACCAGCCTTGTATAAAAGATGGGCATCCTCAAGCGCCAAGTCAGTGATTTCTTTCATGCTCATATCGTCATGGCGGGGGGAGCCAGGGAGAGGTGCCAGGTGTACCATACCGATGATTGGTTTACGTGTACCAAAGATTCGTTCTAATTCTGCAAATTTATCAAGATTTTTCATACTGGAACTCCTTTGAATAAATTGATTGTTCAATGAAATAAGGTCATGGTTCTATTTATTGTTTTGACGATATAATTCAACATCCACACTGTACATGTTGCTATTGAAGACTGCTTTGGTATAATCTATCGGGTAAGTAATCCCTTTTTCGTCTTTGATAGATGTCATACGCTTAATTCGAAGCACTGGAGTGTTTCTTTTGATCTTCAACTGTTGCGCCTCATTTTCATTCGCCAGATCTGCATATATGTTCTCGATTGCGTGAAAGATGGATAAGCCCAATCCATCCTCAATGATCTTGTAAAGCGACAATGCCGAATAATCCATGAGCTTTAACTTTGGAAATTGGATGTTGTTCAGCCAGCATATCGATAGTCCAAAGGGTTCGTTGTCGATCAAGCGCAGGCGGGCAACATACAAGATTTTGGCCTCTGCGGGTAGTGCAAGGGCTTTGGCGGCTTCAAGATTGGTCTCCTCTTGCGCACCGCTGAGCAATACCACGCCGGGTTCGCGTCCAACCCGCAGTACCTCTTCTGTGAAGCTAGAGAGGTAGGGGAGACTACTGCGTACTTGAGAAACCACGATAGTGCCCCTGCCTTGTTCACGACGGACCAAACCGGCATTGGTGATCACCCCGAATGCCAACCGTACCGTTGTTCGGCTAATGTTGAACTCGCGGATATAATCCGCCTCACTCGGTAAAATGTCTCCGGGATTGTAAACATCGGAAGCAATCTGCTTTTTTATGTAGTCCGCCAGCTGTCGGTAAACGGGGATGCCCTTTGCTCGATCAAACATTTCCTGTTCCATTGTAATTTATTTATTATAACGTTATAACGTTATAACGTTATAGCATTGTAGATATATTACTATACCGAAAATAAAATATTAGTGACGAATGTCATGTAATACGGGTGATAAATGTCATATCGGTGAACTCAGGGGGATGACAGATACTTAAGAATGTCGACGATATTGCCAGGATTGAAGACGAACATGATAATTATAAAATTAAAGCAAAAAAACCCCATATATATGACGCACCAGGGAATCGAACTTTACGATCACAGGAAGCCCACTTGTGGAAATCTACTGATTAAGAGCCGGTTTCTGGATGGCCCACTGGGTCTATTGACTCCCTTGCACATCAATCGCTGCGCCAATAACCAAACCCAATGCAGCACCGAAAGCACAACCAATCGCCTGGCTCTCGAACAGCATCAAACCAAATACCATGCCTATGGCTGCCCAAATAGCCATCCCTGACCCTGTGAAATTCGTTGCCTTAAGAGGGTTTTCTCTCTTTTCCGAATTCTGTTTCATCTAAACTCCTTTAGAAATCGCTTTTACTTTATTTTTATCGCTGGGAACGAAAAGGTGGATGTTTGGTAAATAGGGGCAACATGAGCGTGATGGGGATTCTCCTTTTCGGTGAATTGGGTGACTAGTGTGCCAAGTCCAAGTTTGTGGGGGTTATTTTTCATTTGAATTGTTCTCCTATAACGCGTACTTCTGCTTTTATGGTTTCTTCATCCAGGGTAGTCAGCTCTCCATCATCCATGAGGATTTTGCCATCGATGAGCACTGTATCCACATCAGCTTGGTTGACTGAATAGATCAGGTGTGCGTATACATCGTGGCATGGTGTCAGATGGCTTTTATCGAAATCGATGATTACAATATCTGCACGCTTGCCTGGTTCCAGCGACCCGAGTTTCTTATCTAGCCCATAAGCTTTGGCCCCATTGATGGTGGCCATTTCCATAGCCTGCATAGTAGTGAGCACTTCAGGATTTTCGTAAAAACCCTTTTGTAATAATGCGGCCGTTCTGATTTCGCCCAATAAATCCAAATTGTTGTTTGATGCTGGGCCGTCAGTGCCAATACAAATATTTACACCTGCCTCGAATAGTTCGGCGATTCGAGCTATGCCGGACCCCAGTTTGAGGTTGCTTTCAGGGCAGTGGACTACGTTTGTACTACTCTCGCTAAGAAGAGTAATTTCATCATTTTGTAGTTTGACACAATGCGCCAAGATTGTACCGCTATCCAACAGATTATATGATTGCAATAATTCAATCGGCGTTTTGCCGTATCGCTCACACACATCGTCAACTTCAGCTTGGTTCTCAGATGCATGGGTAGTGAAGGGAATATTATATTCTTGTTTGAATTCAAATACCTTATGCATCATCTCTGGTGTGGTAGTGTAGGTGCTGTGAGCTTGAATAACAGGGTGAACATAGCGATAATTTTTTATTTTTTCTAGTACGCAGCGCGCTGTGTTTATCATCTCGTCAAAATCTGGCTCACCAATTCCTGTAATCGATGGGCCGGAAATCAGACGGAAACCGATTTCTTCAGCAAGATCGATAGTAGCCATACAGTGCCAATACATGTCGTGGACACAGGTCACACCGCTGCGGATCATTTCAGCGAAGGCCAGTTTGGAACCGGCGCGCACGTTGTTTTCATTGAGCGCCGATAGCTCATATTGCCAGACTCTTTTCAGCCATTTGTACAGAACTAAATCTTCCACAAAGCCGCGGAATAATGTCATAGCAATGTGGCTGTGGGCGTTGATCAAGCCAGGGATGATAACTTTGCCATCCGCATTGATTGTTTTACGCGCCTTATAATTGCTGGGCAGTTCCCCTGCTGAGAATATTTCTTGGATCCTATTGCTAGAGATTGCTATAGCGCCGTTATCAATGACGCGGCGCTTGGCGTCCATAGTAACGATTTTTCCCCCGGTAATTAGCAAATCATATTGTTGTGCTGAGGCCATGTTTGTGCTTTCATAAGACACTTAGTGTTTATATAAACTTCAGGGCGGTATATACCCGCCCTGAAGAAATTCGAAAGAACTTCGGTTATTATAGTTCTTTTTCGGTGGTGAACTGTTCGCGCCCGGAAAGCATAAAGCTGGAAACAAGAATCATAATCAAGAAGGGCAGAACAGCCAACCAGACGGACATCTGCCCGGAGCTTCCGGCAAAGCCATAAAGCTGCTGGCCAGCGGCGCCGACAGCCACCAAAATACCAATGATCAGACCGCCCAGTGAACCGACAGTCATCAGGACAGAGCCCACATTGATGGCAAACCCTTTAGCAACTTCTTCTTTGTCCATAATGTCAGTCCAAAGCAAACCCCAGCGCTTCACACGCGGGTAGAACAAACCCAGCAGGATAGGCCCCAAGACAACAGCAGCGGCAAAGTTGTTAACAGTGATGGTAACGCCCAGGAAAGCAAAAGGTACAATACCAGCCAGATCAAGGTACCAGGATATGATGATGGCACAGGCTGCTGAAGCAACCAGAGCGACGATTTCGAAAGCCAGGATCTTCTGCCAGCTGTTCATCTTCATGGACATATCATCTTTTTTAACCAGACCAAAGGTTGCGCCCCACATCTTGTAGGGTACAAAACCCAGGAAGAAGTTGCCAAAGAAACCAAATATGGAGCCGATGCCCAGTGAGCCGCCAAATATATCGCCGATCAGGTTACCGATGGCGGCGCCCCAAGCGCCAGCAGGGCCGAAGAGCAGGCCGAACACTGGCGGGAACACATTGGCAGGACGCACCTCAGTTATGCCAGGAACAATAACAATGCCGCCTTTGAAAGCGATCAAGAAGGCAGCATAAATGGCAGCTGATAATGATACCAGAATAATCATTCTGGTTTTTTTCCACATACTAATTACTTCTTTCATTATATAATCTCCTTTATAAGTTAATAGTTGAATAGTTATTGACTGCTTATTAAATATCTTGTTTTCTTTCGATAAAACCTCCTTTCCTTTGTTTGATTTATATATCGTGATTATGAGTCGTAACAATCCGCATCGGATGTTGTTTTTAACGTTTCGATAAAGAGTGCCAGAATATTAGCTTTGATCTGGTCAAATCTGGCTGAATCGGCTACAAATCGGATCGTCTCTTTGATGCCGGCGGCCCAATTGACAGAGAATGCAACCGCCGCGTAACACAAACCAAGCTCCCGGGCCAGGGTGGCTTCGGGGATGCCTGTCATACCAACCACGTCACCGCCCAATTGGGCGTACATTCGAATTTCGGCAGGTGATTCTAAACGCGGTCCGTTGGCGCTAACATAGATCGCCTTGGGATAAAGGGCAATGTCAAAATTGGGTGCCAATGCCAAAAGTCGTTTGCGTAGCATTGGGCAGTAAGTGATGCTCATATCGACATGTTTAACGCCACTTTCCCCTCCATCAAAGAATGTGTTTTCGCGATTGGATGTAAAATCCAAAAAGTCAGTCACCAGTGCCAATCCAAGAGGGGGTATATCTTTGTTGATTGATCCAACCGCATTGGCGGCTAAAACTCGTTTCACGCCCAGTATCTCCAGTGCTTTAATATTAGCACGGTAGTTGACTTTGTGGGGTGGGGTATTGTGTTTGATGCCATGACGGGCCAGAAATATAAAATCTTCAAAATCTCCCTGTACTCGATAAACAAGCGCCCTGCCATAGGGTGTCTCAATGATCTCTTCTTTGAGGCTGGTACCTGGTATATCATAGATTGCGGTACCAGCAATGATTGCTACAGACATTTATAACTCCTTTATCATTTTAGGCTTTGGTGAAATGACGTTTCAAGTCATATGGGCTTAAAATACCGTGCACTGTTATAACACCAGAAACCATATAAGGAGGTGTTATATCGAAGGCGGGATAATAAGCATCTATTTCATCAATGGTCGTAGGAATGCCTCTACAAGCTCTAATTTCTGCCGGATCGCGGTTCTCGATTTCGATGGAAGCACGGTCGGGGCTTTTGTGGTCTGCACCCCACATAAACACGAAATAGGGGATGCCGTGGTGGTGAGCTGCGATAGCGTTTTGGAAAGTGCCAATTTTATTACAGACGTGCCCATCGAGTGTGATTAGGTCTGCAGCAGTGAAATATTTCTGGATCTTGCCCTGTGACATGACATACGCTGGCATATTGTCTGTGATAATTTGCACCGGGATGTCTAATTCGTGCAGACTGGGGGCGGTGAGGCGTGCCCCTTGGAGGTAGGGGCGTGTCTCTGGCGTGAAAACTTGAATCTTTTTGCCATCTTGCATGGCAAAAGCCATGGCCAAGATGAAGGCAGTCTCAGCAAAGCACATCGTCAGAATGCCGTCGCCATCGTTTACTAAACTGGCTCCCAGGCGAGCGCGATATTCATAGTCTGTATATATTTTGTCGTCAGTCTCTCTAATCCAATCTAAGAGTTTTTCTTCGATGGATTGCCCTTCTTTACCAGCTGTTTCGGCGATTTTCAGCATGTCATCGAGGCGTTGGGCCATGGCTGTGTTTGTGGGTCGGGTGTTGGTCAAACGTATTTTGGCCTTGCGGAGATAATCAAAAATCTCATTGACCGGTTTTCCCTCAACTTTTTTGGCTGCCATCACCATAGCGAAAGCCGCCGCCACATAGGGGCCGCCTCCCTGGGTGACCATATCTTCAATGGCACGGGCAACATCTTCGACATCATTGCAGCGCAAAAACACTTTTTCAAAAGGATATTTGCGCCTATCACCAATATAGACAATGCCATCTTCGTAGTAGGCTACATTGTTACGTTTTAGAACAAATGGTAATAGTTTATCCAGCGCTTTCCGGTCCATTTGGGTTCCTTTTTTTTGATAGTAACTTTTCAAATAAGTTTTTAATCATTTTACTCACTATTTATCACGAATGGGGGCGTATATTTAGAACTTGGTCAGCCCATCGATATTGCCGAAGTCAAGAAAATTGATGTATAAGCAAAACACCATTAAGGCAATGCTAAAGGCCAGGGTGATAAAATCCCTTTTTTCCATTTCCATTTTAAGATAAAAAGTACGATCATCTCTTGCGCCAAAGCCTTTTGACTCCAGGGCCATGCCAAACACGTTCGTGCCCCGAATTGTTGAGATGAATACCGGAATTAGCAATGGAATGTATTTTTTGATGCGCTCGATGATGCTTCCGGTCTCCAGGTCTAAGCCACGGCTGCGTTGGGCTTGTGAGATGGTGTAGATGTTGGAAGAAATCGTAGGCACCATGCGCAATGATGTTGAAATCGCAAAGCCGACGCGGTAGGGTAACCCAAGCTTGATCATGCCGAGCACCAATTCCTCATTAAGAGTAGTACTGAGCAAGTTCATACCGCTGATGATCATCCACAACATCACCATAGTACGGGCAAGGCTATATTCTAGTGATTCAAGGTCTACGAACCAGAATAAGTGTGTCTCACCACTGGCAAACACGTTCCACATGATCACGCTGGAGATAGTTAGAATAATCAGCAGGAAACGGATGCGCCAGATATTTACCCATGCCCGGGCCAGCGAACTTTGCAGCAAGATTAGAAGCGCAAGGGGTAAGATAAATAAAGGGTCTTCGAAAAGCACAAGTACAATAAATGAGAAGAGGAAAAGCAAGATTTTCGTGCGGCCATCTAGGCGATGGATCACGGTGTCAGCTTCAATATAAAAATCAATATTCATAGCTTATTTCCTCTCTATGCAAGAGATCATTTCTTTTGGGCTGAGGAAGGTTTTTCCCAGCTGGTTGCTGAATTGAACGAAGTGTGGAGGTCGTAGATAAGACGCTTTGAGGATTTCTTCCTTGGCAAAGATTTCTCGAGTTGTGCCATCTAGGAGGATGCGCCCATCTTTGATTACGAACACTTTTTGTGCATACTCAGCCACAACCCACATGTGATGAGTTACAAATATTATCGTACTGCCCTGTTCATTCAAGCGTCGCACCATGTCCATCATACTGCGCTGTTCTTTATAATCCAGCCCGGTTGTAGGTTCATCCAAGATGAGCACGTCAGGCTGGACAGCCAAGACTGAAGCCACAGCAACTCGCTGGCGGCCACTCTTGGTCAGGCTGAATGGATCTTCTTCTTCAAAGCCAGTCAACCCGACTGCTTCCAATGCTTCCTTTACAATTTTGTCAACTTCTTCTTCGGGGACATTGCGCAGACGCGGACCAAAAGCGATTTCATTATAAACGAGTTCTGAAAAGATCTGATGGTCGGGGTTTTGGAAAACATAACCAACTTTTTGGCCGATTTTGAAGACACCCTGTTCTTTCGTGTGTAAACCGTTTACCATCACATCGCCGTTAGTGGGTATCAATAATCCGTTGAAACTTTTAGCAAGAGTAGTTTTGCCGCTACCATTTTGCCCGACGATAGCTACGATTTCACCTTCGTAAATATCAAGGTCAATACCATTGAGGGCTTTAACTCCATTCGGGTAAGTGAATTCCAGATCGCGGCACTGGATGATGGGTTGCTCGTTGTGTTGAGTAGTAAGTTTTTCTTTCTCAAGTAGTTGGGAATATTTGTCATCTGAAATTTTCCATCCGATCTTGCTGAAAGTTTGAATGCCTTCAGCGGGAGTGAGTGGCAAATCAGTCTCCCCTATATTTTTGAAGAATTTAGGAATACCCAAGGGCATGACACCCAATTCTTCAAGCAGATCAACCTGTTTGAGAATTTCTTGAGCCGAGCCAACCTGAACTAATTTTCCATCTTTGATCAATGCAATCCGGTCGGCATGCAGCGCTTCTTCGGTTTCATGTTCGACCACAATCAGGGTCATACCATCACGCTGGCGCAATTTGTTAGTGATATCAAAGATACCTTGTTTGCTGATAGGATCCAGGTCTGTGGTTGGCTCATCCATGACCAATATAGTTGGCTGCATAGCGAGCACTGAGGCAATAGCTAGTTTCTGTTTCTGACCACCTGAAAGCGTAAAAGGAGGCCGATGACGAAATTCTTCCAGACCAACATATTCAAGGTTTTCTTCGATCCGGCGCCTTATTTCTTCGCGCGGTACAGCGAAATTCTCCGGCCCGAAGGCGATCTCCAATTCTACGTTGGTGGAGAATAGCTGAGCTTCAAAATCTTGGAAGACGATGCCAACATTTTCCGCCAATTGGGGCACGCTAGAATTGGCTGTGTTTATACCCAGAACAATAACCTCACCCTTGATAGTCCCCTTTGTATAGTGGGGAATTAGACCGTTAAAACAGGCCATCAGCGTACTTTTCCCAGCCTCGCTGGCGCCCATAACAACCAAGAACTCCCCTTTTGAAATATCCAGCACTATACCGTCTAGAGCTAATTCCTTTTCCCCTCGATATCGGAATTTTAGATCTTTGATTGTCACAATAGAATCTAACATTGAAACTCCCAAATTTTATTATTTTGAGTTTTGAAAGGACGGCATATTCATCATCGCTTCCCAAATCTTTTTCTCTTTATTTAACGTGCGGGGGATATCTTGCATGGCCAACCCAACATATAAGGCATGGATAATGGCATATTGCGCGATGCGTGATGCGATAGTTTCCATGCGGGTTTCGCGAGATACTGACAGCAGCACAATATCAGCGTAATCAGTCAATTTCGAAGCCGTGTTACCGGTGATGACAATAACGGCGCAGCCATTCGATTTTGCCAAAGCGGTCGTACGCAGTGGGTCTTCTGATTCTCCGGTTTGGGAAATTGTGATAACCAGATCCTTTGAAGTGAGTAGGGCACTTTCCATCACCTGAATATAAGAATCGGTTTGAACATGGCAATTCAGACCGAGACGCAGGAAGCGATTGTGCATTTCATTGGCCATAGGACCAGAGGTGCCCACACCAATCAGCAAAATCTTCTTAGCATTGTTGATTAAATCGAGTGCTTGCTTGAAATTTGTTTCATCCAAAACCGCTATAGTATCAGTCAGGGCCTGGATTGAGCAGTTGAATACTTTTTTAGCGATTGTACCCGGTGAATCCCCCTCGACAACTTCATCTAAAATTTGTTCGGGTAGGTTGGGAAGTGATTGGGTGAGGTCAATTTTAAATTCGAGCCAACCTCTGTAACCAATCGAACGGCAAAAACGGAGAACTGTTGCATCACTTACGCCACTTTCTTGGGCGACATCAGCCAGAGTCATACGGATGGTTTCTTGATATTGCTTTAAAATAAAATCAGCAACTTTTTTTTCGGAAGATGAGAGTGATGCATAAAAACCCCTTGCTTTAGAAAGTACATCACTATTGGATGAGGTATTTGGCATATTCATTATTAGTTGGTCGTAATATTACTTCCTAGTGGATAAATATGTTGCATTATTACATTATTATAGGCAATGTTTGTCGGATTGTCAAACCGTCGTTGGAGGGTGTTGAAAAACAAGTTTCATGAAGAGAAAAACCTCATTTTGCTGCCGTATATAGTGGTTTTTACCTAGAAATATGTTGCGTTTGCTCATTAATGCGACTTTTTCAACACCCTCCGTTGTATAAGTTCAATACATATGAGACATTTGAGGCCAGGACTGTGGATTGTTAGACTGAAAACTTGCCAGTGGCAAGTTGAAGGAACAATGAATTTGCTGATTAAATAGGAACATGATGCCCCAGGAAATCGAACTTTACGATCACAGGAATTCCACTTGATGAAATCTGCTGATTAAGAGTTATCCGTGATTCACTCTATCCTGTATATAGCGTCTATTGTGTCTACAGAGTGACAAAAGCAGGGGTAAAACTCTCTATTGTGTTGATTGCCTGCCTGCACCCTTTGGGCGCCACCTTTAGGTGGTTTCTATAGTTTCTACTCAGGTCGCATCACGGTTGCACCATTTGCATAAGAAGGAAGGGCAACTTGACACATTACTTATCGAGCATTTATCGGTGTTTTGCCGGAAGAATAATAACTTAAGTTTATCTTTTTCGAGAGGGAGAAAATCACCGCGTATCCTCCGGGAAAAGCCCGGTCAAGTGTATGCGGGGTTAGCCGCCCTATACAACACCCTCAAACTCTGGATACTAGTATACACTTCAGATGATCCTTACTCTCTTCTTTTATCTCCCAGTGGTCCGAATTCAAAATTTTCCGTTTTGTCTCTTCTCGTGATTGATGTCCATCATCAATAACCAGCATTCCATCCGATTTTACGATTCTCTTGAGTTCGCCTAGGAACTCGCTGGGCTTTTTGATGACAAAAAACATATCTATTGCACATACAACGTCCGCGCAACAGTCGGGAAGTCCGCTATCATACCCACTTGCCAATACCGGCTTCACGTTCCCCAGGCCCTCCTTGGTGATCTTTCTCTTCACTGCCGTGATTGCGAGATCGTGAATATCCACCGCATAGACCTTCCCCATTTCACCCATAATTCGTGAGAACCGGATGGTGTACCTCCCTGGACCGCATCCATAGTCTACAACAGTCATACCTTCCCTGATGTCGAATTTCTTGACGCGCTTGTCGATGTAAGGACGGAAGAAGAAATCTACAACACGAAAGGTGAGATCCATCAGATGAAAAGAGAAGCTGGACATCTTTTCCGATTCTCTTCGCTCTGCTCTTTTCTTTATACTCATTTTTTCCTCCTGCAAGCCACTTAACTAAGTTAAAGAAGCACTAACTTTCTAATTCTTTTGGGATATTATGCTAAAGTGCCTTGCAAGCCTCGTAAATATGTTATCCTTTCGGCTTTCCATGCAAGTAACTCTAAAGCATTCTTTTTCAAATGATCATCCTATATTGATACACCAAAAGATGCTCACATTATCTTCCTTGCGGCTGGTTTAATTGGCAGTAAAAATATCTATAGTCTGGGTTCAACCTAACCCCAGTAACAAACCTCCCTGGAAAACCAAGACTGAAGAGATATATGCAACGACTAACTGTAAAACAGCTCCGAAAATAGCCCATTTAGCGCCAAATTCCTGAATCTGGGCTGCAACAGCAACCATGCAGGGGGTGTAGAGCAGTACAAACACCATAAATGCAAGGCTGGCTAGTGCGCCGTGGCCGCCGCTGACTTCTTCGAAATGTATTTGAACGATAGCCATCAGTTCAGTATTCGTATCTTCATCTTCACCTTCAAAAAGATCTATACCGACAATCAGCGGAATCGACTTTATGGTATCCACCACTGCGGTGAAAAAGCTGGAAACCACTTCGCCAAGGTCTTCAAAAAATGATGTTGCGGCCAATTCTTCTTCTGCTTCTTCCACCTTGAAAATTTGTCCCATCGTGCCTACAACCACTTCTTTAGCCACAAAACCAGTAACAATGGCTCCCGCATTCTGCCAGCTGGCGAAACCTGTGGGTTGGAAAATCGGTGATATTCCTCTATTTATGTAGGCGAAACTGCTGTGTTCCACTTCAGTCTCAGCAAATGAGCCCCCATTCACCGGAATGGCCATTAGGAGCCATATGATAATGCTGGTAATCATTATGAATGAGAATGCTTTACGTACGAACGCGGAAGTTCTCTCCCACATCAAAAACCAGATATTTCGCAGGGTTGGCATGCGGTAAGGGGGAAGTTCTAATACAAAAGGTGACCGTTCACGTTTTTTGAAAAGTGTTCCGTTCAGTATTACACCCAGCAACATGGCTACTACAATGCCTGTTAAATACAGTAAAAAAATGACGGTATCGCTGTTTTGCGGGAAAAAGATGGATGCGAATAGCACATAAACAGGCAAGCGCGCACCGCAGCTCATAAAAGGAACCAGAAGACCGGTTAATATCCTGTCTTTTTCATTTTCAAGTGTGCGAGTTGCATAACAGGCCGGCACCGTACAGCCAAAGCCAACGATCATGCACATAAAACTTTTTCCATGCAGTCCGAGACTGTGCATTAAGCGATCCATGACAAATGCTGCTCTTGCCATATAGCCCGAATCCTCCAGTATCGCCAGCGCAAAATAGAGTGAAAGCATGACGGGAACAAAAACCAGCACACCGCCCACACCCGCGATCACACCGTTCATAAAAAGGCTTTCCACCCAGGTTCCGCCTAAACCGACGAGATTGATTAAACTCCCCACCCAATTGGTGATCGGTCCACCAATGACCCCATCTACCCAATCCAGAAAAGGTCCAGAACCATCGGTTGTAAATTTAAAGACAACCCACATCATCGCCAGAAAAATTGGGATTCCAAGGATGCGGTTTGTAACAACTTTATCGATCCGGTCGCTCACCGAGATACGGGCAGCTTGGGATTTGTCAACAATCTCTCGTACTAGTCCGTTGATCCATCCATATCGTTTATCTGCAAAAATTGAATCCAGATCATCGGAGAATCTTTTCTTAAGCTTCTCAACAGATTTTATTGATGATTCAACCACCTCGCTGGTGTTTTCTATTGCTATTGTTTTTTCTAAGATATTGGGATCACCTTCAATCAATTTGATCGCCAGCCAACGGCTTTCAAAACGCGAGGTTAAATGCTCATTTTTTTCAATTTCGCTTACTAGTTTGCTAATTTCTTCCTCTACTGCTTTGCCGTAATGAATTGAGAAGCTGCGTTTCTCGATTGTTTGTTTATTCATCATCCTTCTCCATTTATTGATAATATATTGAGATTAATTCTTTCAATTGCTCAACACCATCTCCTTTGCTTCCAATCGTTTTAATCACTTCAGATTGCAGCGCAAAAGCCAGTTTATCGGTGTCAATTATGATGCGGTTTGCTCTCGCCAGATCACTCATATTCAGATCGACAATCACTCGGATGCCAAGTTCAAGCAGTTGTACAACCAGGTATAAGTTGCGTTCGAGATTGGTTGAATCGACAACCGCGACGACCATATCCGGCTGTTCATCTAGGATAAAATCTCTTGCGATCATTTCTTCCTTAGAAAAAGCTGAGAGACTATAGGTTCCCGGAAGGTCCACGACCTTAACCTTTTTACCGTTATGAGTGAAATACCCTTCTTTTTTTTCCACGGTTTTTCCCGGCCAGTTTCCAACGTGCTGGCGGGATCCAGTTAGAGCATTAAAAATCGTACTTTTACCGCAATTGGGGTTTCCCGCAAGCGCGACTGTGAATTCTTTCATCGCAAACTACTCCTTATTGATGATTTATTTTGGTTTGACAAAAACATGATGGGCAATTCCACGCCCGATTGCGAACCGCGATCCTTTCATCAAGACCACCATTGGTCCCCGTCGGTGGGTTGACACAACGGATATTTCCATGCCGATATTCATACCTAGATCAGCTAAGCGCCTCCGCATTCCAAAGCCTCCCCTGAATCCTACAATCTCAAGCTTAGTGCCTACTGATGCCATACTAAGCGGCATCATTCACCCTCTCCGTTAATTTCAACCACAATATCCTGGGCTTCACTTTTACGCAGCGAGAGGTTATATCCCTTCAGGCTGATTTCAATCGGGTCTCCCAACGGAGCAACGCGGATCACTTTGACTTCGCTTCCGGACACTAGCCCCATATCCATCATTCGTTGTTTGATGGACCCCTTTCCTTTGACACGGACAACCACACCTGTTTGACCGATTTTTAAATCCTTCAATGTTTTCATTTCAATTGTTTTCTCTTGCACGTCTTTCTCCTTATTTTTGATTTTTCCTCCAGGAGTCCTCTCCTCGCTGAACTGATTTGCCTCCAGTTTGGCTACCGCGATCTCTTTCGCGATCTCTTTGCTGATATGAATGGGCTTATCTCCGGCCAGAATGATCATTTGGCTGGAGGTTTTTCCAAGCACCTTAAGGTGCTCTCCTTTTTTGAGATTTATGTCCGATAAAAACTCAGCGATATTTACATCTAGCTCATCACTGAAATAATAGCCTTCAAATCCAACGCCCATTTCCGACAGTTTCATCGTTTGTATTTTTCGACTGGTTCCATCTCCCACAGGTATCTCTTTTCCCTCCGGGTTGAATTTTGGGCAGCCGAGAAATTCATCCAGTTGATCAGACAATTCTTTAGAGGTTGCGTGCTCCAAATCATCCGCCATTTGATGAGCTGTTGGATAATCAAAATGCAGCTTTTCAACCAGAAAAACCTCCCAGAGCCGGTGCCTTCTCAGGATTTTTTCAGCATGCAGATTCCCTTCATCCGATAAACTGGCTCCTTTGTAAGGTTGGTACCGAATCAGTTCCATCTCATCCAGTTTCCGGCACATCTCGTTGACGGATACTGAGGAGATCTGCAGAGATTCTGCAAGAAGGGAAAGAGGTACTGGATTAACCTCACTTTCCATACGTTTAATCTTTACCAGGTACATCTGCATGCTGCTTGAAAGAGCTGATTCGTGAGAATTCATAATATTAGGTTAGCCTTAAATATTATAATCTTATTTTTTAGGTATACCTTATTTTATAGGTTTTATTAATTCTGTCAAGTGATATTCCGGAGATAAAAATCGGAAATTTCCCGCTCCGGTTTCCCGTATGGTCTTAAAGGTGAGGAAATACTGCTCGAAGCCAGGATTTTGGCTGTAGTGGATGTAGTCGAAGCCATATCCTCCCACTGCCCATATCGCCCGGCTTTGGGCGTTGAAAAAGCATTAGAGCAAATCAGGCTAGATAGAGAAACATTGCTTGACCCTGATGTGGTGGATACATGTTTGAAGATATTTAAAGAGGGATATAAGTTGCCTGAGGGATAAAAAACACAACTTTCTGATTAAGAGTCAGTAGGAATTTTTTTATTGGTAATCTCATACAATTCAATCAGGACACCATTCGCGCATTTGGGGTGGATGAATGCCAATTTGCGGCCATCCAATTCCAGAGGTTCTTCATTTATTAAGCGAATTCCTTTGGTTTTCAAGTCCGCGAGCATCCCATCGATATCATCCACTTCGAAACAGAGATGGTGCATGCCGGGACCGCGCGTTTCGAGGAATCTCGCGGTGCCCGTATCCTGTGAAGTGGGCTGGACAAGTTCGATCTCACTCTCCCCAATCGGCAGGAAGGCGACTTTCGCTTTTTGGGAGGGGACATCTTCCACATGATCCAGTTTGATCCCCAGCGCATTTTCCCAGAATTCAAGCGCTTCTGCGATATCCGTTACCGCAACCGCAATGTGGTTTAGTTTTATTATCTTTGCCATTTCACCTTTTTATTTTTCAAGCCCAGACCGGCGGTTGATATTCTCCCCAAACCCGCCGCAGGGTCCCGCAGATCTCTCCCAATGTCACATCCTGCCTGACACATTCAATGAAAAGCGGCATCAGATTCTCTTCAGTTTGGGCAGCGTTCTCGAGCCGGGTTAGCAAACCTTCCACAGTATCCTGATCGCGCGTCTGACGCAGGCGCGCCAATTCAACTCGGCGGTTCATCTCAAGAGCAGGGTCAACCTTTAACATTTCAAGGTCCACTTTCTCATCATTCTCGAATGCATTGACACCCACTACAATTTCCTCTTTCGCTTCAATTGCTTTTTGGTAGCGGTAAGCGGAATCCTGTATTTCGCGCTGAATATAGCCGTTTTCGATCGCCTCCAGCGCGCCTCCCATTTCATCCACCCTGCTAATATAGGTGTTGACACCATCTTCGATCGCATCCGTCAACTGTTCGATAAAATAAGAGCCTGCCAGAGGATCAACCGTATCAGCCGCGCCCGATTCGAGCGCGATGATCTGCTGCGTGCGCAGAGCGATCTGGACTGCTTTTTCGGTGGGGAGGGAAAGCGCCTCATCCATGCTGTTTGTATGCAGTGATTGGGTGCCGCCCATCACCGCGGCCAACGCCTGGATGGTTGTGCGAACGATGTTATTCTCCGGCTGCTGGGCGGTGAGGGTTGAGCCGCCGGTCTGGGTGTGAAAACGCATCATCTGGGAGCGGAGTTGGTCAGCACCAAAACGATCGCGCATGATGCGTGCCCAAATACGACGAGCCGCCCTGAATTTAGCAATCTCCTCCAAGAAATTATTATGACAGGCAAAGAAAAACGAAAGCTGAGCCGCAACATCATCCACTTTTAGGCCTGTTTTTATGGCCGCATCCACATACGCGATGGCATCAATGAATGTAAACGCGAGTTCCTGCACTGCAGTAGAGCCCGCTTCACGAATATGATAGCCGGAAATGCTGATCGTGTTCCAATTCGGAATACTTGTCTGACAGTATTGGAACACATCGGTGATCAAACGCATAGACGGTTTGGGAGGGAAGATATACGTCCCCCGCGCGATATACTCTTTCAAGATATCGTTTTGGATGGTCCCGCGCAGTTTTTCCTGACGGACGCCCTGTTTGTCGGCAACAGCAATGTACATTGCAAGCAAAACCGCCGCCGGTGAGTTTATGGTCATACTCGTCGAAACTTTGTCGAGAGGAATACCCTCAAATAACTTTTCCATATCGTGAAGGGAAGAGATGGCCACTCCGACCTTACCCACCTCGCCTTCAGCAAAGGGGTCATCGCTATCGTACCCGATCTGCGTTGGCAGATCAAAAGCAACGGATAGACCGGTTTGCCCTTGATCAAGAAGAAAACGATAGCGCTGGTTGGATTCTTCCGCTGTGGCGTACCCAGCGTACTGGCGCATGGTCCAGAATCGGCCGCGGTACATGGTAGGCTGAACGCCGCGTGTGAACGGGAACTGACCGGGAAAGCCGATATCGTCAGGATAATCTTGATCTTCACGCGGAAACGCGACCCGCGGTATTTCAATACCAGATGTAGAGATGAATTTTTCTTTTCGTTCTGGATATTTATTAATCACTGGGTCAAGCGTATCTTTTTCCCACTTCTGTTTCAGATCTTTTGTATTTTTCGCCATTTTCATTTTACCTGTGTGAAAATAATGGAAAGTATACCTTAGGCAGCCCACACCACGCATGCCATCCTAATGCTTTACTAAAACTAACACTTCACTACCGCTCAAACCAATTGAATTTTCTTTTAATAGTTTCGGGGTTCTTTCAATACTGGAAAAAGCGATACTGTAATCGGCAATCTGTTCCGGGAGAATGATTTCGTGCGGCTTATCAGAGAAATTCAAAATAACCATAATGGTGCTGCCCGCATAGGACCGCTTGAATGCGAGCACATGCGGAGAGTTCCCGCTAACGACCTGAAAATCTCCATAGATTAGCGCTGAATGGGTTTTCCGAAACACAAGCAGCTGTTTATAAAAATTCAAGAGGGAATATCTTTCTTCAGTTTGGTTTTCTGCATTTCGTTTTAGATAATCCGGGTGTACAGGCAGCCATGGGGTCGCTGATGAAAAGCCCGCGTTTTTTTCCGCATTCCACTGCATCGGCGCCCGGCATCCATCTCTTCCTTTATATATAGGCCAATATCTTTTCCCGATTGGGTCGAGGATATCGCTGCGCTTCAAACGAATATCACGCATCCCGATCTCCTCCCCATAATAAAGGAAAGGCGTTCCACGCAGAGTAAGGATCAGAGCCGCGGCAACTTTGAGTCGCTCGTCATCCTCTCCCACCCCAAAACGTGTGGCGGTGCGGGGATTGTCATGGTTATTGCACACATAATTCGGCCAAATAGAGCCGCCAAGAGCATTTTCCCACTCTGTGATCGCTTTCAATAACGGCTGGGGTTTGTATTTCGATTCCAAAAAATTAAAATCAAAACAAGCGTGTAAATACTCTTCTCCGCAGTAGCCTGCCGCCTTTTCAGGCGTACCCAGGAAGGTCTCCCCAACCACATAGGTATCAGCATACGCATCCACCACCTGACGAATATCAGAAAGGACGCCCATCAATTCTGGTCGGTCAAAATCATATAGATGGATCTGGCGTTCAAATGGACGCCGCCCGATCAGCTTTGTTGGGTTATTCCGGAAAAGATCATCCTTAATATACATATTAAATACGTCCAGCCGAAATCCTTTGACCCCTTTGTCCAGCCAAAAGCGAAAAACTTCCAGGAGCGCATTGCGTACTTGCGGATTGCGCCAATTAAGATCCGGCTGTTGTTTATAGAACATGTGATAATAATATTGTTCCGTTTCCGAATCCCATTCCCAACCTGATCCCCCAAAGACTGCATGCCAATTATTGGGTGGTTTTCCAGATGGATCCGCATCCTGCCAGATGTACCAATCCCGGCATGAGTCATCCCTGGATCTTCGGGCAGATTTGAACCAGGGATGCTGATCTGAGGTGTGATTGAGGACAAGGTCCATCACAATGCGAATTCCCAACTTATCCGCCTCAGCGATCAAATGCTCAAAATCTTGCATGGTGCCGAATTTAGGATCAATTGCACAGTAATCACTGACATCATATCCAAAATCAACATCCGGGGATGGGTTGATGGGGGAGAGCCAGATCGCATCAATTCCCAGATCGGAAAGATAATCTAATTTCTCGGTAATACCTTTCAAGTCGCCAATACCGCTGCCGGTGGAATCTTTAAACGAGCGCGGATAGATCTGATAAATAACCCCATCGCGCCACCATACAAAATCATTCTTCAATACCAACCTCCAACCCGATTGTGATATTTACAAAAAGAACCTTCAAGACGAAGGTTCTCAGTACCTATTTTACGGTCTATTCAATTTCATTAAGGAACTTTTTAGCCATCTCACCAACATCTTCTTCCGCAGAAATACCCTTCCAGATACCTCCCGGTCGGATGATGTTTGCCACCACAATATTAGCGCCATTGAAAATAGCGCTGCGGGCCTGTTTGACACCCACTCCACCCGCCGCGGAAATGAGAACAGAGTATTTGCTTCTGATGCGGTTGACGTGTCGGTATTGAATAAGTTTGCCGCGCGTGGTTTCCTCATCCCGCCCAAGATGCAGAACTACCACATCAGGTGGTTTTCGCAGCCCGCGTATCACGGTCAAAGGATCAGTCACACTAATCATATCGATCATTGAGATCATTCCGTAGTTCTTGCATGCTTCAATGCACAAATTGATCGTCTCTCGGGGGGCATTGCCCAGCACCGTGACAGCGTTCGCGCCAGAAAAATGCGCCATCTGCACCTCATCCAGAGCGCCATCCGCAATCTTTAAATCAGCAACGATCAGGCCACTCCAAAATCTGCGGATATAGCGGATTCCCGCCATTCCTTCCCGTTTAAGATAGGGTGTTCCCGCCTCGATCATGATGCGGTTGCTGTGCGGAATGCGCGGCAGCAGCCATCTGACCATATTGGCGTCGAAATTGAATGCGATCTGAAGATAGCGTGTTTTATTGTCCAGCATGGGCAGCTTTATTTTTTACCAGACAGTTTGGAAGCCACTTCGCCAAGATCGCTTGGAAGGAAAAGAACGATCTTTTCCGAAGGATCTGCCGCAATATCTCTGATGGTCTGCAACGTTCTCAGGTGAAGCGCGCCGCTGCTTTTGGCCAGGTTTTCAGCCGCTTTCTGCAAGTTCTCCGAGGCGGATAATTCACCCTGTGAAGCGATGATCACAGCCCGGCGGTTGCGTTCTGCCTCAGCCTGTTTCGCCATAGCACGTTTCATTTCAGCAGGCAATTCCACTTCCTGGATCTTGATGGATTCCACATCCAAACCCCACTCAGAGGTTTCTGAATCCACAATTTCCTTGATGCTTCCTGCGATCTTCTCTCTTTCCTGAAGAAAGAAATCCATATCGTTATTACCGATCACATCACGCAGGGCGGCCTGAGTGTACTGCCTGATCGCGAACATGTAATCTTCGATCTTGATGATCG
The DNA here is from genome assembly GCA_030655835.1 of Pelolinea sp. Taxonomy (GTDB): domain Bacteria; phylum Chloroflexota; class Anaerolineae; order Anaerolineales; family Anaerolineaceae; genus Pelolinea. The sequence continues at coordinate 515 of JAUSPC010000082.1, read as the reverse complement.
CGCTTTCAGGATTTATCACTTTAAAATACACCACCGCGTTTACCAGCATGGGGATGTTATCTTTGGTGATCACTTCCTGCCGGGGAACTTCAGCGGTTTTGATGCGCATGTCGACCTTGCGCATGCTCTGTATGATCGGCAGCACAACGGTTAGACCTGGGGAACGGATACCGCTGAATTTACCCAATGTAAATACCACTCCGCGTTCATATTGATACAGCATCCTCAAACCTGAGAAGAGTAAAAATCCAACAACAACTACTATGGGCAACAAACAATATAAGAGTTCCATCTTACCTCCAATTCCTTAATTCATTGTACCGTGCATACCCAGTTTAAATCAAATCATTTAATCCTTATTGAACATCATTGATTACTTGTTAAAAATCCCTTGAATTGCATAAAAACCGTATTTGGGGTACTGTGCCAAGAGATTGTATCCACTCCATGGGCCGATTTCGACAGAAGCTTTATCAAGCATAACAGGAATTATATAGCGGATAGAATCATCCACA
>JAUSPC010000078.1 GCA_030655835.1 Pelolinea sp. | reverse complement strand
GATCTATAACCAGGTCAGACCGCATCATTCACTGGACAACCTTACGCCAAAAGAGTATATTCAGTCTAACTACCCACAGTCTTGGTCCCAAGTGTCTCATATGTATTGAACCTATACAACTACTTGACTTCCGAAACGTTTAAGTATATAATAATTTATATCCGAAACGTTTAGATTATTTCAGCGATCAAATTCAGCTTTTATGTTACCTTTTTAACAAATGATCACATTAAAAGATATCTCAATAAAAGTAGGAAAATCAATTACCACTGTTTCCAGGGCGCTCAATGGTTACGATGATGTGAGTCAGGAAACGAAAAAGATGATCCAGGGGGCTGCAGAAGAAATGGGTTATCGACCGAATATTATTGCCCAACGCCTTCAAAAGCAGAAGACAGATACTATTGGCTTTATCATTCCCACATTCGGTCCGCGATTCTCGGATCCTTTTTTCAGCGAATTTCTAGCTGGCGTGGGAAATATGGCCTCGGATTTAGGCTTTGATCTATTGGTTTCCACCCAACCACCAGGCGAAAAAGAATATAAGGCTTACCATAAAATGATGGGTGACCGCCGCGTTGATGGTTTTATCATCGTTAGAACCCGCCGCAATGATGAGCGAATTAATGATCTGCTCAAACAGGATTTTCCATTTGCCGTATTTGGACGGATAGAAGACCGTAATGATTTTTCATATGTTGACGAAGACGGTGTTTATGGCATGCGACAGATTGCAGATCACCTGGTTAGTTTAGGCCACACGCGGATTGGCTGTATTGCCCCTGACCCGGAATTGATGTTCGCGGCAACAAGATTAGAGGGATTAAAAAGTGGTTTAGCAGCGCATGATATTCAATTAAATGGATCTATGCACAAAGTAGGGGATCTGACCCAAAAGGGCGGTTATTTGCAAGCTAAAGCAATTATGAGTGATCCCAATCCCCCCACAGCAATTGTGGCGTGTAATGACCTAATGGCTCTTGGAGCAATAAGCGCTGCGCAGGATTTAGGACTAGAAGTAGGAAGGGATGTTTCCATCACAGGGTTTGATGATATTCCTCTGGCGGAATATACCCATCCTTCGCTTACGACGGTACATCAGCCCATTTACCAGATCGGTGGAATGGTTTGTGAAATGCTGATAAAAACCATTCTGGGTCAGGAACTGGAACAAAAACATATTTTACTAAAACCATCATTAATAATTCGGGAATCAAGCGGAAAAAATAATAGATGAGTGCTCAAAGTTAGATCTAAAGAACAGGAGGTGTTTATAAAAAGCAGAGACAGATAAACGATGTATGAAAGAAAAAAAACTAATAAAGGAATATAGGAGATAAAATGAAAAACTTAAAGAAAATATTTGCAGTCCTGTTTGTGTTGACGTTTGCCATAACGGCTTGCGCTCCAGCAGCAGTTGAAGTAGCTGAAGAACCAGTTGCAGAAGTTGTAGTAGTAGAGGAAGCACCTGCTGCTCCCGTGTGTGATGAAGAGGTCATAGTTGAATTCTGGTCAACAGATAATGAAGAAGACCGCATTGACACTTATGAGGCTGTTGCCGAGGGTTACATGGCAGAAAACCCCTGTGTTGATGTGCGAATTGTACCTATTGATGAGTCGTCAATCACGCAACGTATCGCAACATCACAAGCTGCCAACCGCCTACCGGATATCATTCGCATGGGTGTGGAGATTATGTACCCCTTCGCGCTGGATGGATTACTATCTGAAGATGCCGCAGGAGCGGTTATCGCAGCAGTTGGCGAGGATGATTTCCGGGCAAAACCGCTTGAGATCGTCACGAGCGCAACTAGCGGAAAATATATGGCAGTGCCTTTCGATGGATGGGTTCAGGCGCTGTGGTACCGCACAGATTTGTTCAGTGAATTAGGTTTAGCAGCCCCGACTACCTGGGATGCAATCAATGCTGCCTGCGACACCCTCCCCGGTAAAGGCAATTTACTATATGCTCTGGGTCTGGGTACTGCCCCAGCAGAGGGCTATCCGCATCAAGTATTCGAACAGGTTGCTATGTCCAATAATGCCTGGCCGTTCGACGCAGCCGGTAATGTGACTATGAATACACCCGAAATGATCGAGGCGTTAAAATTCTATACTGATCTACAGCGCTGCGCAATACCTGGTCCGCAATTTTGGAAAGGCGCACGTGAATCGTATGAGCTTGACCAAACCGGAATGATGGTCTACAGCACCTATATCATGGATGACCTGGTTGATGGATCGGGTATAGAAGGTGGAAATATCGAGATCGCGGTCGAAGATCTTGCTGGAAAATCCGGTTTCGCTCCATTAATGGAAGGACCTGGTGGAGATTCAGCTTCTTATGGACAGTTGGTAGTTTTAGCTTTGACAACCGATGCTGATCCTGAGGCACAGGCAGTCGTTGAATATTTCCTAACAAAAGGTTATATCGACGTACTCAAATTGGCCCCGATGGGGAAAGTTCCCGTGCTGAAGAGTGCTCTGGAAGATTGGAAAGGCCTGAGCGAATACTTCGCATATTACTCAGATGACACACTAGCCCAGATCGCGGACGGGTTTGAAACGGCCAATCGCTGGTTATACAACCCTGCTTATGGTCCTGTAGAAATCGCGGTAATTGGAGACATCCAAGGACGCAACTTAATCTCGCAAGTCATCAGCAACATTGCGTTAGAAGGTATTATGACACCTGAGACAGGCGCTGAATTCTTACAAGAGCAGGTCGAAGTTCTATTAGCTGATCGACAGTAAACAGTATAAGTAAATAAACAAAAAAGGGCGCTTTTTACAAGCGCCCTTTCGATAAAGATTCATGATGCTCGATGAAATTCTTTTTATAAGATCTAAGTTTATAAGAGGTTATGAAGATGAGAAATAATTCTAAGTCTAACCTAAAAAAACAACAACGGGGGTCATTGGCAAGAAAAGAAGCTCAATTAGCAGGAATATTAATCACCCCTACCATTTTAATAGTATTCGGTTTGATACTCTTCCCCGCATTCTTCAGCATTTGGGTCAGTTTTCATGATGTCAGCCTCAGAAATCTTAACGATGTATTTAACGCACCTTTTGTGGGATTTGATAATTACGTGAGGGTATTTAATGACTTTGCTTTTAAATACCAAGGGGCTGAAAGCTGGGGAGCAGCGGTAACCAGCATAGTGTATTCTTTCGCGTCCACTATATTAACTATGATTATTGGTTTAATCGCTTCTTTATTGTTAAACCAAAAATTTCGCCTTCGCGGGTTAGCCAGATCCATTTTTTTGGCCCCCTATGTAGCACCGATTGTCAGTGTTGCATTCGTGTGGCGGTGGATCCTTGACCCTCGTCCTTCTGGCGTTTTAAATGATATCTTAATGCGTTTAGGTTTGATTGATCTTCCAAAGGCGTACCTGGCGACGCGCGGTCTGGCTCTTTTACTCATGATAATCTTCCAGGCTTGGCGCTATTTCCCTTTTGCTATGCTGATGATCTTAGCCAGATTGCAAGCTGTAGATGGTACTTTATACGAAGCTGCTGAGGTCGATGGGGCAAATACATGGCAAAAATTCTTACATATCACCATACCGGAGCTTCGTTATGTTTTAGGCGCAATATTCTTACTGCGGCTGATTTGGACATTCAATAAATTTGATGATATATACTTACTAACAAATGGGGGATTTGGCACCAATGTGCTGCCTGTTCTAACCTACCAATTCAGTTTTAAGCTTTTTAATTTTGGTGTGGGCGCTGCAGCAGCGATGATCCTATTAGTTGTATTAGCCATATTCATGGCCTTTTATATTGGGATCGTAATGAAGAAAATTGAGGATTAATCGATGAATACTGAACGATTGACAATAATCGAGCACTTAATGAGATGGCTTAATTTGAAACGCCTAATTTTTGCGATCGTGCTTTCCTTTTTTCTCATCAGTGTTGTATTCCCGTTCTATTGGATGGTTAGCTCATCATTTAAAAGTTATGCTGAAATTGGCGGAAGACAAGCAGTTTATATCCCAAGCGCTTTAAGATTGGATGCCTACGGGGAACTCTTTGATCCGAACAATCCAGCTTTTCAGGATTTTCTTGCCAATATTATCAACACGATTAAGGTCGCTGTGCCGACATCATTGATTGCTGTATTTCTATCAATATTAGGATCATACGCAATCGCACGCCTACATTTCCGGGGAAAGAACTTGTTGCTAAATGGCGTTCTGTTGGTTTATCTGTTCCCTGGAGTATTATTAATTATTCCGCTGTTTGCCATGCTTGCTCGAATTGGGGATGCTGTCGGGTTTAACATCCAAGACAATCTGGCAGTTTTGGTTCTTACCTATCTGGCGCAAACCCTTCCGGTAGCACTGTATATGCTTACAAATTATTTTAGAACAATTCCGGATGAGATTGAACAGGCAGCTTTAATTGACGGATGCAGTCGATTTCAGGTTATGTGGCGGATCACACTTCCACTAGCAGTTCCCGCGCTTGTTTCAGTTGGGATCTATACATTCATGATCGCCTGGAATGAATTCCTTTATGCAATGGTTTTCTTAAACGATCACAACCTTTTCACCATGCCGCTCAAGATAAGTACTATATTCAATGATCCAGATCCACGCCCCCATGTGGTTATGGCTGCTTCAACAATTATGACGATTCCTATTATCTTGCTGTTCTTACTAATGGAACGTTATTTAGAGGAAGGACTCACGGCTGGAGGAGTAAAAGGATAGGAGATTGAATTTGACTTGGATGAATCAATTAATAATTCATTAAGGATAATAATCGTAAATAATTGAAGAATTAAGAAAAATTTAATTTGAATTTTCAAATGAGCTGTAATATAAGCGAGAATCCTATTAATGATTAAATTGTTTCTAAACGTGAGATAAAATCAATACGATTATATTCTCGGCAAGTGAAATGGCAGGATGACACCAGTATCAAAAAGTTACAACAAGAAACCATTGAAAAAAATCTTGACAGAAAATTTCAATCTCTGAAAGCTTGTATCTAACAATGTAAAACTGGAAACAATTTATTTATGAGCAATATTGGTATTTTTCATTACAAAGTTGGCGGCACTGATGGCGTTTCTTTAGAGATTAATAAATGGAAGAAGATATTAGAAGAATTAGGGCATAAGGTTTTTTTATGTGCCGGCGATCTTGGAGGGGCGCAAGGGACTCTTATCCGAGAAATGTATCACCATACGTCTGAAGCCGAGCGTTTAAATCTGAATACTTTCAAATCTTTGTCTGATTTTCCTGATAATGCTGAATATGCCAGCGCATTAGAGGATTTATCTATCCAAATCGAAAAAAAATTAGACAAATTCATTGAAGAAAATAAAATCACATTACTGCTTCCGAATAATATCTGGTCGGTTGGTGCCAATCCGGCTGCTGCTGTTGCTTTGACCAGATCATTAAGAAAATATGGTCTTCCAGCTTTAGCTCACCACCACGATTTTTATTATGAGCGTCTTGATGGGCTTGCGTTAACTTGCCAGGCGGCGGTCGAAGTAGCGGATAAGTACCTTCCGCCGCGTGATGCAAAGATTAAGCATGTTGTGATCAATAAGATCGCTCAGCAAGAGCTTATGGAGCGAAAGGGTATCGCGTCAACTATAGTACCAAATGTGTTTGATTTCGATGGGAACAGTTGGAATCTGGATGATTACAACAAAGATTTTCTCGATCAAATTGGTTTAAGGAAAAATGATATCGTTATCCTGCAAGCCGCACGTCTTGTACCCCGCAAGGGAATTGAATTGGCAATTGATCTGGTGAGTGCCCTTAATAAACCAAAAAGAAGAACAAAGTTGAAAGAACACGGTTTATATGACGGAAGGGTTTTTAAAGATGAATCGCGGATTGTGTTGGTGCTTGCTGGTTATGCACAAGATGACTTAACTGGCAGGTATGTTGATACCTTGAAAGAGAAAATTCGGAGAACTGGTGTGGATGCACTCTTTATCGAGGATAAAATCAGGGGCAGCCGTTCTTTTGAGGGGATGAAGAAGAAATATTCATTATGGGACTCATATGTGTTTGCTGATCTTGTTATTTATTCGAGTTTATGGGAGGGATGGGGAAATCAATTATTGGAAGCTGTGTATGCCCGCTTACCCACGGTAATTTTTGAATATCCAGTTTATTTATCTGATATTAAAAATAAAAAATTCCACTTTATTAGTTTAGGTTCTCAGATATCTGGAAAGGATGATTTGGGGTTAGCTTATCTTGATAAACAGATAATTGAAACAACCGCGGACCGAATTGTTGAATATTTAATTGACAACAATCTGCGTAAGGTGGATACCGAATACAATTATATAATTGGACAAGAATTTTACTCTTACACATCTTTACATCGATATTTGGAAGAATTAATTTAGGGAGAAGAAGGAAAAGTATGAAGAATAAAGATGACTTGTTTAATCATCTGAAATACCTTTATGGTGAAGACGCTGCTATGGGTTTTCACCATGTGATTAATAAAGTGATCAGTAAACAAAAAAACCTTATACATCCCAGAGGGACAGAAATTACTTTCAGCCAGAAAGACACAATTTTAATAACGTACCCGGATAGTGTAGGGAATTCTGACAAATCTCCCCTTAAGACATTGGGAACTTTCTTGTCAAAATGGGTATCAGAGGTAATTAGCACTATCCATATATTGCCCTTTTTCCCGTTTTCATCAGACGATGGTTTTTCTGTCATTGATTACAAACAAGTGAAGCCAGAATATGGAAGTTGGGAAGATATACGTATATTAGGTAAGAAATTTCAATTAATGTTCGATGCTGTCCTTAATCATATATCCGCAAGCAGTTATTGGTTTAAAGGGTTTTTAGAAGGGGAGAGAAAGTATCGGGATTATTTTATTACTATTGAGGATGATGAAGATCTTAGTAATGTGTTCAGACCGCGTGAACTTCCTTTAAAAACGTCAGTGGAAACTTCCACAGGCAAGGAGTTTGTGTGGACCACTTTTAGCCCCGACCATATTGATCTTAATTACCATAACCCACAATTGCTTTTGGAAATGATCAACACTTTACTTTTATATGTTTTAAAAGGGGCAGACTATATTCGTTTGGATGCTGTCGCTTATATTTGGAAAGAGAAAGGTACAAATTGTATTCATTTACCTCAGGCGCACAGCATAGTACAAATATTTCGCATAATATTAAATGAAGTTGCTCCATGGGTAAAGATTATTACAGAGACTAATGTGCCCCACGAAGACAACATTAGTTATTTTGGCAATGGTGAAAATGAAGCCCAGCTAGTCTATAATTTCTCACTTCCTCCATTAGTCCTGCACGCTTTTCATACTGGTAATGCAGAAACCTTATCTCAATGGGCGAATTCTCTTGTAACTTTTTCTAAGAGGACTACATTTTTCAATTTCCTGGCATCCCATGATGGAATTGGTGTCATGCCTGCCCGCGGTATTCTTAAAAAAGAGGAAGTTGAAGCGATGGCAAACAGGGTTTTGCTTCTAAAGGGGAGCGTCTCTTACAAGAATAACGCTGATGGAACAAAAAGCCCTTACGAATTGAACATCAACTATTTGGATGCATTATGCGATCCGGAAAAACCGGATGAATCAGAAACAATAATCGCGAAGCGATTTTTGGCTTCTCAGGCAATCATGCTTGCTCTAAAAGGGATTCCGGGGATTTACTTCCACAGTTTGTTTGGCTCACGGAACTGGATAGACGGGATGGATATCACTGGAAGAGCACGTACGATAAATCGTGAGAAATTGCAGGTTGATTCGCTTGAAGATGAATTGAACAATATCGGGTCTTTACGCAATCTGGTTTTTTTAGGTTATAAGAATCTGCTTACCAATCGAAAATCCAACCCTGCTTTCCACCCGAATGGAGAACAAAAAGTTATTAATCTACATAAAAGCGTCTTTTCCATTCTGCGAACTTCTCCCGACGGGAAAACATCAGTAATTTGTATTCATAATGTTCTAAACAAGTCCCTGAAGTTGAATTTCCCGCTTTCAGATCTCGGAATTAATAAAATAGATAAGCTTAAGGATTTACTGAGCGATAAGAATTTTGTGGTTGAAAATAAAACTGCAATTATTAGAATAGAACCTTATTCAGTTCTGTGGCTTGAAGCTGAATACTGACCCTTATTCAAAAAGTTTATCAACCAGTTTGAATCGCCTTCCCGATTTCGTATGTAATCCTTGTGGAAACAATGAATAATATGGACGCGGTTGACTTTCGGTTATGCCATGGACAGTTCCGCACTTGATTATGGATCAAGATTGTTGCAGGTCTAACCTAAGTCTCCCTCCCCCAGGAATTAAAAGATCAATTTATTTTACAAAAGGGATATTCCTCTTTTGACGGGCTAATTCCGCTCGGATATACTTATAAAAAATAGACAAATCGGAGTTTTTCGATGCCAAAAGAAACACCCTTCAAGCTAACCTACGCCACTATGTTCAATCCACCTGAGGAGCTGCACACCAGATATGAAGAGGCTCTCACCCGGGTTAAAGCGAATTTAGGCCAGGAATACAGCATGTTCATCAACGGAGAGGAAAGAAAAGCGTCTGAGCAATTTGAAGACCGCAGCCCGATCAACACGGAAATGATCTTGGGCCGCTTCCAGAAAGGAAACGCGCAGAATGCTGATGCGGCAGTAACCGCCGCAAAGCACGCTTTTCCCGCCTGGAGCGCACTGCCCTGGCAGGAACGGTTAACTCTTTTAAGAAAAGCAGCCGGCATCATTGATGAACGTATCTTTGAATTCGGGGCGGTCATCACCCTTGAGGTTGGCAAGAACCGTATGGAAGCGCTGGGTGATGCCGCTGAAGCGGCCGATCTGATTCGCTATGCCTGTGACCAGATCGAAGCCAATGACGGATTCATCAGGCAGATGGGCAGCGACCCTCTGCAGGGTTACAAAGCGACCAATTATTCTGTGCTGCGCCCTTACGGTGTGTGGCTGATCATCAGCCCGTTTAATTTTCCAGCTGCTTTGACCGGCGGGCCTGCTGGCGCCGCGTTGGCCGCGGGCAATACCATTGTCATTAAACCCGCTTCCGATACCCCCTGGACCTCCCGCCTCTTGGCGGAATGTTTCCGGGACGCTGGGTTGCCGGCTGGTGTATTTAATTTTGTAACCGGCCCCGGAAGCACATTGGGCCAGGCGCTCATCGATCATCCAGATGTGGACGGTGTCACTTTCACAGGGTCATTTGACGTAGGGATGGGTATTTTCCGATCTTTTGCGAAAGGTCCTTATGTGCGCCCAACCATTCTTGAATTGGGCGGAAAAAACCCCGCCATCGTATCCGCAAACGCGGATGTGGAAGATGCGGCGGTGGGCATTGTCCGTTCTGCGTTTGGGCTGCAGGGACAAAAATGCTCCGCTTGTTCACGGGTCTATATTGAGAAACAGATTTACCAAAAAGTGCTTACGCGTGTCCTTGAGTTGACCAATAAATTGAAAATTGGTGATCCAACTGACCGCAGTGTGTATCTCGGTCCGGTGATCAACAAATCATCCTATCAAGATTATCAGAAATTTATCGACGAGATCAGGAACGCGGATGCACGCTTACTCGTGGGTGGTAAAGTACTCACGAATGGCGATCTCGCACATGGTTATTTCTGCGCCCCGACCATCGCGGTGGATCTTCCGTTAGACCATCCCCTCTGGAAGCAGGAGATGTTCCTGCCGATCACCACAGTAACCCCGGTTGACAACCTTGAGGAAGCAATGGCGCATGCAGTGGGTGTGAATTACGGCCTCACAGCGGGATTCTATGGATCTTTAGAAGAAGCGAAATGGTTCTTTGAACACACTCAGGCGGGCGTCAATTATGCCAATCGCCCCCAGGGTGCGACCACAGGTGCGTGGCCGGGATTCCAACCCTTTGGTGGATGGAAAGGGTCCGGTTCCAGCGGCAAGAATGCAGGCGGTTTGTATTATGTGCAGCTCTATATGCATGAGCAGATCCAAACGCTGATCCAGAAAGCATAATGAAATCTTTTTACTTGCTGGTCGGCTAATAAGCAGAAAGAATTTAACCAACTGATAGCTAATTTATCGGTTGGTTTGTTTTCGGAAGAATGTATACTTAGATAACAATTATGAAACCTGTTGATGTTCTGATCCATTACCCGTTAACTGAAGCGCATGTTAAAGACCTATCTGCGCTCTCTCCGCGTGTACGCATTTCGTTTTATCCCGAAGGTGATTTCTCCGAAATTCCAGAGGATGAGGTTGCGAAGGCGGAAATTCTTCTCACGGCAAGCGATATCCCTGATCCGGGAGCAGCGCCTGAATTGCGCTGGATCCAGTTTTCTTATGCGGGTATTGAATTCGTAAAAGCACATCCGATCTTGAGCAGGGAAGGGTTCAAGGCGACGACCTTGAGCGGTGCCGCTACCCCAAAAGTAGCCGAATATGCGCTCATGGTGATGCTCGCGCTGGGACATAAGCTCCCGATGATGGTTCAGTATCAGGAAAAAAAGATCTGGCCGCCAGATCGGATAAAGCGATTTCAACCTTCAGAACTGCGCGGCAGCACAGTAGGGATGTTGGGGTACGGTAGTATCGCTCGCGAATTGGCACGGCTGCTGCAGCCCTTTGGCGTCAAGATCCTGGCGACGAAGAATGATCTCACGCAACTAAACCAGGATGGATTTGTCCCCGAAGGTACTGGCGACCCGAATGGCGAATATTTTACTCGCATCTATCCTCCACAGGCGACACATTCCGTCCTGAGAGAGAGTGATTTTGTGGTCGTAAGCCTGCCGCTTACCAGTCAGACAAAAAATGTGATCAGTACTGCGGAGTTCGAAGTGATGAAGCCGACCGCTTATCTGGTCGCAGTTGGGCGCGGTGGGCAGGTGGATGAAGATGCATTGCTTATCGCCCTGAGAGAGAAAAAGATCGCGGGCGCGGTGCTGGATGTGTTCGATGCCGAACCGCTTCTACCAGAAAGTCTGTTGTGGGGTGCACCCAATTTGTTGATCACGCCGCACATCGCAGGCGATACCCGCCATTACACGGACCTGGTAGTGGAATTATTAAAAGAGAATCTACGCCGCTATTTAGAAGGTCAAGAGCTATTGAACGTATTTGACCTGGAAAAAGGATATTAGCGCATGCAGGCTGATTGGCCGGATTGGATAAGGACAGACATCAACCGAATGGTATCGGTTGATGTGGAGGCATCTGGCCCCAATCCGGCGGATTATGCCTTGCTTTCCATTGGCGCTTGTACTCTTAACTCCCCACGCGAAGAATTTTATGTGGAAATTCAACCTACCACAATGAATTCGGAAGCGCAGTCACAAGAGATCCATCAGTTGGATCTGGAAAAACTATCTCAAACAGGTCAACCGCCGGAGGTGGCGATGCGTTTGTTCGCAGATTGGATAGCAGAATCGATCTCTTCTGGAATTTCTCCGTTATTCATCGGTTTTAATGCACCCTTTGACTGGATGTTTGTGTGTGATTATTTTCATCGCTTCATGGGGATCAATCCATTCGGTCATTCTGCACTCGATATAAAGTCATTCTTAATGGGTTTTAAGTATCTTGAATGGGAAGATACCAGTATGGCACGCCTCACCACCACAGTTCTTCGCCACAACGCTTTAGAGGATGCATGTGATCAAGCCGATCTATTTCGGCGAATAGTGACCGGATCTGAATAAAAACATTTAGATCCATAAATGGGAGGTTGTGATGAATGATCAGAAAAATAGCAAACCGTTAGAGCAGATCATACAGTCCGCCCGGCGGTTGGGGATCGAGTTGGACGAGGGGGAAGCGCTGCAGTGGCTCACGGCGGTTTCGATGGCTCAGGGCGGAGATGAAATTTCGGTGGATATCAAGAGCGGTGTTTTTGGCCACAAAGTCACCATGCTTGATTTCAGCCCGCAGGAACTGGCGCATTTCCGCCGCATCGGCGTGTTGGTTGGTTTTGATGACATACCCGGCGAAGTAGAAACCGCTTTGGCGCTGTCAGGTTCCGCGGCACAGTCTAAGATCCAAAAATATCCCGGGGATGCGGATTTCTTTGAACGCATCAACATCCTGTCGCCCACAAAAAATGAAGCTTGTGCCATTTTGGCAAAGATCATGAAAAGTAAAGCGATTGCCACACTCAAAGGACCCTCCTTCCAGCTGATCGAAGTTAAATTCGGTTCTTATCCTCAGGATGTGGTGGTCAATGAGGAATATTTAAAAGCCGGAAGTCCGATCTCATGGATGCCGAATGAAGTATTGGCAGGTGAAAAAATGGTTGTCGATCCATCCGGCCAGCCCTACAAGATCACCTGGGATAACGCAAGTTTGGATTCCGGATGGTGTAAGTTGGATTGGGTAGTAGCAGATCCGGCACATGGACATCTGGTGAACGCCAGCAACATGCTCGATGTTACTTGGGAATCTCCTGAAGGGGATATCACACCGCTGGATGGGTATCTCGACCCTTATTTTCAGGAAGTCTATTTGGAAGCAGATTCCATCCCCTTATTCTCAAAATTAGCAAAACATGTTTCCAGCGATGCGCTGGATGAATACGTGACCGCTTTGGAAAAAGAGGTAAAGAAATATATTACCAAATCGGTCAACTATGGAAAAGCCGCCCGCCGTATGTACAACATTTTTCGGTTGACCGGAGAATATGAATCAGCAGCTTTCATTAGAGAACTGTTTGATGAACCCTCCACGATCCTTTATCAGGTCTGGTCGCTGATCCGCACGATGGATGATTGCTGTGGTGAGGGCAGCGGGATAACCATCCAACAACTGCTCGACCACGCGGACCACTTGATCATGGATGTGGTGGATACGCTCGAAGGGAGCGAAGAAACAGAGGTTGTGCGTCTCCTGCTGCGCTTGAGGGATGTCCTTTCGCGCGAGCAAGCGGGTCAGAAGTTATCTCCGCAGGCTGAAGCAGCCCGGGCTGAATTGATCAATATTGTAAATAACTTCTTCTTTGAGAAACTAACCGCCATTCCCTCCATTAAAGGATATATGGAGCAAATGTCAAAATAATAAATTCCCATGTTGTTTATTAATCAAAACGCCGTGAAAAATCACGGCGTTTTTCTGACAGCCAGATGGACTTAACTTATTTTATTTTAAATTCTTCATCGGGCAGGTTTTCAATCACATACTCTTCGAGGTTATTCATATTAATAAAAGATTCATCAACTACTTTACCGAGTATAGAAATGCCTGCATGATGAACGGAGTTCATATCACCGCTGATCAGATGGTGCCAATCAGGAAGTGGTTTACCCTTCAGTACCAGGCGGTAGGCGCAGGTATCCGGCAGCCAATCCAAATTGGCCACTTTAGCAGGAGTGAGTTGGACGCACGTTGGCATAGCGCTTTTGCGGGCATCATACAACTTGCACACACAGGTCACGTCATCCAAAAAACGGCAGGCCACATTTGTGAGATGCACTTCTCCGGTGTCCTCATCCTCGATCTTATACAGGCAGCAGATCCCGCATCCATCACATAATGCCTCCCATTCTTCTGGAGACAGTTCTGCTAAGGTCTTGTTTTTCCAGAAATTATTTTTTACCGTCATCGGGAAGCGTGGTTGCTTTGGTCGGCAGCTATTGTGAGCATTCTTGCCAGCTCTCTTGCCTGTTCGACGTTTATGTAAATATTTGTTTCTCCGGCATACAGGATCTTTTCATCTTCCGGGCCAAATTCTTCTACACACACGCAAATGTTGTCCTCATATTCTTTGTCATTCTTTTCGAAGAAGATCTCGATTTTCAAACTATCATTAAGCAGTTTAATCGTCATCTTAACCTCCAAAAATAATAATTATCCTTTTTTAATCATAATGTATTTTTCTATGCGATTAATATCTATTACTTTCTCTTATAAAATGTGTTATTAATACTGTACCATGATGATACAGAAAAGAAAAAGTGTGAGAGGATTGATGAAACAAAAACTTGGAATTTTGGTGATTGCTGTTTTTGCTGCGGGTTCATTACTTGCCGCCTGTGCTTCGCCTGCTGTTGAAGACCAGAGTGAAAATACAGAAACCTTACAGCAATTTAAGGGTGATTCGGGCAGGCTCGCTTTTGCTGCCCAAACCGAAAGCGGCGCTCCGTATGACATTTATTTAATGGACCTTGAGTTCGACAGATTGATTCAGATAACAGAAAATGCGTCCGCCGATATATCTCCCTCGCTTTCGCGAGATGGAACCTGGATGGTTTATTCCTCAGATGATAAAGGAACTTACGACCTATACAGAATGCCCCTGCCGCCTGACGAACCGCAGCCCCTCACGAACATAAAAGCTGATGAGACAGAACCCCATATCAGTCCGGACGGAAGCATGGTGATTTTTCAAACCGATGCATTCGGTGATTTTGATATCATGATCCTTAACCTGCTAACATCTGCTCAAGATCGGTTGACCGAGACGGATTCCCAGGAGACTCAGGCGAATTGGTCGCCAAATGGGGAACAGATAGCCTATCTTTCAAACCAGGACGGCGATTTTGAGATCTTCACGATGAGATTGGATGGATCGGGAAAAACTCAGTTAACTCAAAATGACACGTATGAGGCATCGCCGGTTTGGTCACCCGATGGGGAACAGATCGCTTTTCTGTCCAAGCGCGGCAGCCATTTTCAGATATATGTTCTGGATGTCCTGACCGGCGAGGAGAAGCAGATCACAGAACGCCCATCGACTGTTCATTCTCCGGCCTGGTCGCCGGACGGGAAGTTTATCGCGTATATAGAGGAAGGCAGCGCCGGCAGCCAGATCAATGTGTTGAATATTGAAAACGAAGTAACATATTTGCTTTTAAATGATTTCAGGAAATATGCTGGTTTAGCGTGGATCGATAGTTAGAAAAAAAGCCGTGTAAAATACACGGCTTTATAGAATAAGAAAAATGGATATTATTGGTGAGCGCCCTTGCTGTTGATCGATCCAAGCCCGCTGATGTTTTGGTACACTTCCGGATCCCCAAAATAAGACACTGAACCCACTCCGGTTATCTCAACGTCTAAGGCTTCTTCTGCCCACACAACAGCACTTCCGGCTCCGGACAGCTTTATTTCCGCATCTTCACTTTGAAGGTCGCCGCCTTCATAGCTGCCAACGCCAGTAAGGTTAATTTCTTGTTTATCCACGCTGCCGGCAATGATGATTGCTCCCGCACTGGTCAAATTGACTTCAAGCCGATCCGCGGTTAACTCGTCGATCTCGACACTGCCTGCGCCGGTCAACTCAACAGATAGACTTTTCGTATCCAGGGAATAAATTTTGATCGCACCCGCGCCAGATAGTGTGATACTTTCAAGATCCTTTACGGTGATGGTAAAAATTGCCCGGCCGACAGAACTGCCGAAAAATCCGCGCCGTGTGCTGATGACCAGTGTGCCGTTCTTTACATCAGTTTCCACATACCGTAGAAAATCGCGCGGCGCCTCAATTGTCAGGGATTCTTCATCCCCCTGTTCAATAATAAATTCTCCAAAGGTTTCAATTGAAATGCGGTTGAAATCGCTCACATCATCACTTCTCGATTGGATAGGGCTGTCGCAGGCTGAAAGAGCCAATGCGGAGAGGGTTAAGAGTGCCAAAGATATTAATACTTTATTTCTATTTTTCATTTTTCACCTTATTGTATTGGTAGATTTCTTGTTTCTAAATCTATATACGTTCAAGAGGCAAAAAAGATGTGCGTTTGCCATGTTTTTATAATTAATATTTGCTTGGTAGATCAAATTGAAAAAATTATGAACCATTTCTTATTACTTGTTTTTTTCACTTCGATCCGCTCCTGGGTGTGCACAAAAAAGAACATATCCATAACAAATGAGTACAGCCGCGAATAGCATATACCGCAGGAAAATAAGTAATGGTTGGATGCTTTGTAAAAGGGCCTGTCAGATAATAATCAGAACCAATTCCAGTGTTTAGAAACCGGCAATCGGCATTCTCAAGTATTGAATATTCTAATATTTACGGGTCTAATTAATGCCCTATTTCTTAATTTCAACCAATTGGATCAGATTACCCGAAGGATCGCACACCCTGATCCAGCGCGAATCGCGCTGCTCCTCAACGCTGCTATCAAATTCAATTACTTTTCTCATCAAAGATTCAACGGTCTTATCCAGGTTATCTACCTCTAAAGAGATTAACGGAAAGTCGGGTAGAAACACATCCTTTGCTGGGGTAGTTGCTCTTTTAGCAGTACAAAATTCCATTCCCCATCTGTAACTGAGGTGCGTCTCCATACTGAGAAATCAATTCCAACCCCAAAATAGCCCGGTAAAAGTGGAAGGTGGCCGGAAAGTCCTTCGTCCATGAAAACATAGAAGCAATTCCTTTTATCATTGCGCCCTACCGCAGAATGCGCACGCACTGCTGCCGCTCGGATTTTCTCCTCCGCAGGCAGGGCAGACTTCCATTTCGATCTCTTTGGTTTTACTTTGTGTCGGTGCTTTTAGATCTCCGTGCCCCCAGCGGTTGTTTACGCCGATGCTGGGTTCGGCGGGTGCGCTGTATTCTTTAACCTTTTCATTGATCGATCGTGTACCTCTGCGGAGGGCAAAGATGATCACAAGCCCAGTTAGCAGTATCACACCTAAACAGATCAGGGGTAGGATGGCGATCCCAAAAAGTGCTTTATTCATTTGATCTACTCCTTATAAAGAAATCTGAACATATTTGTTCCGCATTAGAAAAAAACAATTGATACTCCTATTGTATTGTATTCTGAATAAAATAAGGGTTAAGGGTATTCACAGATATAATTATTGGACAGGCGTTCTATATATATTTAGAAAAAGAAAGGTGATGGGCAGATGGATCTTTTTGACCATGCAATGGAAGAGAGAATGAAGACAGAAGCGCCTTTAGCGGCCCGCATGCGCCCGCGCACTTTGGAAGAGTTCATTGGGCAGGAAGAGATCTTTGGGGAAGGACGCCTGCTGCGGCGGGCGGTCAAAGCGGACCGTTTATTCTCATCGATCATCCTTTGTGGACCACCCGGCTCTGGAAAAACGACATTGGCTCGCCTGATCGCAAATTACAGCAAATCGCATTTTTCAACCATGTCTGCCGTTATGGCTGGGAAGAGTGAACTTAGAGAGGTGATCGCGGAAGCGCGCGAGCGTCGGCGTCTGCATAACAAGCGAACGATCCTTTTTGTGGATGAGGTCCATCGCTGGAACCGTGCACAGCAGGATGCGCTGTTACCAACTATTGAATCAGGACTTATTATCCTCATCGGCGCTACCACTCAAAACCCGTATTTCGATGTCATTCCAGCGCTGGTTTCTCGATCTCGGATTTTCAACCTCAAACCGTTAAATGAAGAGCAATTAGCAGCTATTGTCGATCACGCTTTGACCGACCCAGAACGTGGTTATGGTAACAAGGACATTCGGTTGAGCACTGATGCGAGATCCCATCTGGTCAACATGGCCAATGGCGACGCGCGCAGCTTGCTGAATGCGCTGGAATTAGCAGTGGAATCAACTGAACCTGACAAATCAGGCGCGGTGATCATTGACATGCAGGTTGCTCAGGATTCCATCCAACAGCGGACGATCCACTATGACAAGAATATGGATGAGCATTATGACACCATCTCTGCATTCATCAAATCGATCCGCGGTTCTGATCCTGACGCGGCGCTATACTGGCTGGCGAAAATGCTCAAAGCGGGTGAAGATCCGCGTTTTATTCTTCGCAGACTGCTGATCTTGGCAGGTGAGGATATTGGTTTGGCAGACCCACAGGCGCTCGTGGTTGCCTCTGCTGCTGCTTCAGCTTATGAATATGTAGGTCTTCCGGAAGGCGTTTACCCGATTGTTGAAGCGACTTTGTATTTAGCGACAGCACCCAAGTCAAACTCGGCTTTAGGATATTTTCAAGCAGCAAAACTGATCGAGGAGGAAGGTGCCAAACCGGTTCCTATCCATTTAATGGACGCCAACCGGGATGCAAAAGGGTTTGGGCATGGGCAGGGATATAAATATCCGCACGATTACCCAAACCATTTTACGGACCAGCAGTATCTTCCGGATGCAGTGAAGGGGAAAAAATTTTACAACCCCACAGATGAAGGATATGAAGCCAGAATAAAAAAATTTCTTGATGATCTAAAGAAATGAGGTCTGTAATAATACATTAAGAATAAATCCGGTACTGTGCCAAGAGATTGTATCCACTCCATGGGCCGATTTCGACAGAAGCTTTATCAAGCATAACAGGAATTATATAGCGGATAGAATCATCCACA
>JAUSPC010000054.1 GCA_030655835.1 Pelolinea sp. | reverse complement strand
TGATCCTTTCTTGGCTTGATGATAATAGTCCAAAAAGGTTTGTAGGTCCCCGTGTGTTTGAATTGCCTGCGACCAGCGGATAATTGTCCTGCGGGATACCCCAAGATGTTTTGCGGCATGGCTCTTGGATATCCCTTGTTCTAATAATTCCCATGCTAATGTTATTTTTGTCATTTGTCTCATCTCCATAGTTTCTCATGGAGTGTGACATATTAAAGTTTAATACAACGGAAGAAGATCGCAAGGCCGTCAAATCAGCCAATCCTCACCCACAATTTATCCAATTCTTTAACATATAAAATTGTCAAAAATGATAATAGTAACAGTTAATATGGGGAGTACAAACCAATCAAATTTTTAAAATAAAACCAAAGGAAATCTTTGTTAATGACAAAAAAACCGCGCGGCGGTTTTTTTGTATAACTGTGAAGAGGTCCAACCTGAGAACAAGGCAGGTTTAGACCTTGAAATAGATATTTACAGATTCAATCCAGTTGGTACGCTTTTCTTTTTTGAATGATCATCTTTAAAAAGTTCTACCGCTTTATTGGCGTCTTGTTGGTATAACTTGTTTAACCCTTTGTAATGATTTCTCCAACCACCCATTGGCCACCAATACAGAAGCGCCATAATGAAATAACCCAACATGGTTATGCTGCCGACCATCTTACTGCCTCCCTTTTTCTGGTCATAGCGTAACACAAAAGGTACCTCAGCAAACTTGCATCCCAGTACATTTAATTTGACGATGATCTCGAGTGTTGAGGTAAAACCCAGACCTCTCAATTGGATTAAATTGTTCCCAAAGATATCTAAGGCATCTTTAATTACAGCTGCTCGATAAGCACGGTAACCACAAGAATAATCACTAACTCCTTGAATTCCAAGCACAATACGCATAAAAATATTTGCGGATTTACTGATGAATGCATGGTACCTGCTTACCCCCAACTGACCTCCTCCGGGTTGAAAGCGCGAGGTATTAACCACATCGTAACCCTCTTTCAATTTTTCGATTAGGTCAAAAAGGTATTTTGGTTCATGCGTGTCATCCCCCTCAATACGAACGATCACATCGTCACGTTCAGCTTTCCAGGCAATGTATTCAAACCCATCGCGTTCAGTTTCACCCAACCCGCGATTAATCGGATGTAAAACCACATCTAAATTCAGTTGACCTTTATAATTGCTTAGGACCTCATCTGTCTGGTCAGTACTTCCATCATTAATTACAACCAAACGGTATTCAGTGCCAATAAGATTTTTACCGATTTTTTCAAGTAATTTGGGTAGATCAGTTTGCTCATTATATGCCGGCAACATTATCCAGATCATATTAATAACTCATTGAGCGGTGCTCTCAAAATAATTGCCGGGGCTATTAAAAACATTTTTATTTTCAGTTTCATATTTCTACGACAAAGTCCTTTTCAAGAAATGATCGATTGACAATAATAATGAAAACTCGATCAAATTTCCTGCAAATTGATGATTGGAAAGAAAATTATAAGGTATAAACAGCAGAGAAGTATGAATCAAATCTTAAGGGATTAGAAGATTAATAAAATTTAGTAAACAATTTGTTCAAATTGGATCATGAATTAATAATTAAAGTTATTTTGTACTGCTATCTCCCAACCGAATCAAATCTATTCCCACTTCGCTTGCCAGTTTCTTGTCGAATAAATTTCTACCATCAATTACAAGTGATGTTTTCATTGCACTTTTTAATCTTCGCAGATCGATATCTTTATATTCTGAATGGGCTGTCATCAATACAGCCGCATCACAATTTCCAGCTTTTTTATATACTTCTCCTGCATATTCCTTCATATAAGGATCATGGATCACAATAGATGCTCCCGCCTCCTTTATGCGCTTCGCCAGATCTTTACTGGGTGAATTGCGCGCATCATCTGAATCTGCTAAATATGCATATCCCAAGATCAATATATGCTTATTGTCCAAATCCCCCATATGTTCCTCAAGTAAACCAAAAATATGGTTTGGCATGTTTGAATTAATTTCACGAGCTGCCGGAATCAAGCGAACAGGGACACTCAAATCCCGAACGCTGCTGGCGAGCAGCCAGGGATCTTTCGGGATGCAATGGCCGCCAACGCCAGCCCCGGGCAAAAGCATTTCTCTTCCAGGAGATTTTCGCACCAAATCCCTAACCTGCCATACATCCGCACCGAGTGCTTCACATATCAGGGCAATTTCATTCGCAAATGCTATTTGAACGTCACGGTATGTGTTCTCTGCCGTCTTAACGATCTCAGCGGTAATCCAATCTGAGGTATCTACCTCTGCTTCCACCACGATCCCATATAAAACAGCCATCAGTTCTGCAGTTTCCTTTGTACCCCCGCCTACCACGCGGCTCATTTTCCTAAGATTATGGAGCAGTTTACCCGGCATAACCCGTTCCGGGCAATTACCCAGGTAGAATCCTTCATTACATTTCAAACCTGTTTCTTCTTCAAGGATAGGGAGAACAATATTCTTCATTGTCCCAGGCATCACGGTAGATTCCACAATCACTAACGCCTCCCTCTTTAATTCTAACGAAAGGGATTTGACTGCAGAACGCAAAGCCTGGTATTCAGGCACATGATCTGTGTTTACTGGTGTCTCAACATCAATGAAAATT
>JAUSPC010000052.1 GCA_030655835.1 Pelolinea sp. | reverse complement strand
AAGAATTACAGGTTTGAGTGATTCGCCCGCGGCTTTGTATAATTTAATGGCTTCGGGAACTTGATCCAGGCCATAACGATGTGTGATCATTGACTCTACGTCAAGGCGCCCAGCAGCAATCATATCCAATACTGCCTGGGTTTCAATATGCGTGGTTGAATAAGTGAAGTTCATCTTAATTTCGGAAAACCAAAGTTTATTTGGATTGACCGACCATTGAATATTTGGATTGAGAGGCGTACCGAAGTGGATTGTGGCACCTTTTTCGCATAATTCAAGACCCTGGTCCCAAACCTTAATGCTTGGTACGGCGACAAATACGGCATCTGCTAAACGACCATCATTGATCTCTTTTACCTTTTCAACAGGATCCACCTTGCCAGGATTGATTATGTGAGTAGCGCCGTGCTTCAGACCTTGTTCAAGGCGCCATTCATTCAAATCCAACACGATAATTTTACCTGCTGTAGAATGGCGGATGAGCTCGAGATAGCAGATCCCAATTAAACCCATCCCAATTACTACAACTGTATCACCATGACGAATTGGGGTGATTTTTACACCTCTGAATGTACAGGCAATTGGTTCAATCATTGCTCCAACTTCAAATGATACGTTTTCCGGAAGGATGAGAGTGTCAAATTTTGCGTTTTCTTCGGGAACACGAAAATATTCACACATCGCACCCGGGTACAGCCGAGATTTGGTAAAGTTTTCGCACAAGGAAAAGTTGCCGCGGTGACACTGGTGGCACGACATACACCCAACATGGTGATGAACGTAAACACGGTCGCCTTCTTTGAATTTTGTTACACCTTCCCCGATTCTTACAACTACGCCGGTGGGTTCATGGCCCATCACGCGGGGAGATCGGGGAATCATATAGTATTCGGTAAGCTCGCTACCGCATAAACCGCATGCCTCCATTTTCACCAGCAATTCACCTGGACCGATTTCAGGCACTGGCCTTTCTTCCAGTCGAACATCGGAATTGTTGTAATATATTACAGCTTTCATTGTTTTTGGAATCGAGCTCATTTAAAATGTCTCCTATTAATCAAAAGTGCTTATGAATACTTTTGAAATTATATATTATTCAGTAATATGCCTGTTTGTGAACCTTATAATTGGTTCGTTAATTTTCGAGCAACTTATGATCGCTGGGAAGATTGTGTTTATATTTTATTCTCAGTTCGATCATTTTTTCGATATTAGGTTTTGAAAGCTGTTTTTCTCCTCCAAGCTGGCTCGTTAAATATTGGATTTCGGCAACCTGCTCAAGGACTTCGGTTCGAGAAAAAGCCTGCCAGACATCATGGCCAAAAGTGATAGATCCATGGTATGGAAGAATAATTACATCATGGTCCGGGATAAATTCAATGATTGAATTGCTCAATTCTGTTGTGGTTGGTGTACCATAAGGAGCATTTGGAACCACACCCAGGAAAAGCATACCTTCAGTGAGCACCTGCGGGCGCAATGAAAGACCCGCAACAGTCAATGCGACAACGTAAGAAGTATGCGCGTGGACAACGCCTCCAACATCAGGACGGCGATGGTACACTTCCAAATGCATTGGAAGTTCAGAGGTTGGCTTTAAGTCGCGATTAATATCATTGTGCGGACCTACTTTTTCGCCATCTAGATTCACGATAATAAGTTGCTCTGGTTTGAGATCAAATTTCATCACCCCACCAGGAGTTAATAGGATCCTGTCCTTATCCAATCGCGCAGAAACATTTCCAGAAGGACCACGAATCAACCCTCTGGAGTACATCATCGCGCAAATATGACAAATGTCGTCTCTAAGTTGAGCTTCTTTTCTATCAATTGGCATCTTTTACTCCTGTTTTTATTAATTTAGAAAAAATTGTTTTAAGATAGATCGGGCCTGATTGCTACCTTCACCACTTCTCCGGCTGCCATCTTTAAAAGAGCTTCTTCAACTTTTTCCAAGGGCATTTCCATCGAAATCAATGATTTGGTATTCATTCTGCCGTTTGTCAACAGTTCGAAAGCGATATGAACATCCAATGGGGCAGAATGGTGCGTGTTAAAAATCGTAATCTCATTGTAATGGATGTGATGAACTTCAAGGTCTATCCTGTCATCGGGTTTCAATCCGCCAAACCAAAGGACTCTCCCACCTTTACGAGCTGCTTTGAGGGATGATTGCCAACCCGCCACTGTGCCGGTTGATTCAATGCTAACATCCGTGCCCAGACCGTGCGTAAGATCCTTGATGGCTTCAACAGCATCAACATCGCGGGCGTTGATCGTATGTGTTGCGCCCAATTCTTTTGCCACCTTAAGCCGAGTATCACTAATATCTACGGCAATAACATTTGATGCGCCACCGTTTAAGACCATTTGCAGATGCAATAAGCCAATTGGTCCTGTGCCGATTAACGCGGCCGATTCACCCTGTTCAAGCTTGAGCAATCTTTGACCATGAACTACTGTGGAGAGCGGCTCTAATAGGGCCACGTCTTCATATGTGCATGATTCGGGGATCATAAAAGTATTAATGTCCACGATAGGTCCGGGAATGCGAATATACTCTCCATACGCGCCGAAATTAAAAATGATGGATTCGCAAAGATTTCCCTGGCCATGTTTGCAAAAATAGCATTTCCCACACGGGGCGCTGTTGTGAGGAACCACCCGCATGCCAGATTTGAAATCATTAACGTTTTTACCTACATCAACAACATCACCAACCAATTCGTGTCCAAACACAAACCCTTTTGGAATTTCATGGTGACCTCGATTGTAGGTCTTCAGATCAGTACCGCAGGTTGTTGCCAAACGAACTTTGACCAAGAGATCGTCCGGTCCGATTTGTGGAATAGGCAGTTCTCTAAGTTCAAGTTTTTTTGGTTCCAGAAAAACCACACCGCGCATTGTTTGTGACATTATTATTTTCCTTATTTACAAATTATCAATAAATTAGTCTCTAGTTGTAGAGATGTTTTTCAAGAGAAGAGAAAATCTTTTGTGCCGTAGCATCAACTGTTTCCTGTGAAGCTGTATCGCTTTTTACTGTCAGGTTCAATTCATTAGAAAAGGGACTTGCGATAATGTTCGCGTTGATCAGCCCTTCATCACCAGTTATGCGGGCTTGGACCAGAAAAGCAAAAGGCCGCATTTTGTAAATTTCCATTCCCAATTCATTGAATGTTGCTTTTCCTGCTTCAAAAACCTGTTCGGGTTTGATGTTCTCAAGTTTTTGCATGATTCCATTACGTGCCATCTTTCACCTCTTATTTTACAAAATCAGAAAAGAATTTATCCCATGGAATATTTACCTTTTCGCCATCCCTGATCACGCTTAAAAGGTGCATCAAGAGCGGAAAATC
>JAUSPC010000051.1 GCA_030655835.1 Pelolinea sp. | reverse complement strand
TATTTTCCTAATAATCAATATGATTTCTATAATTATGCTTTCTCGCGTAAAACCACATTTATATGTGAAGAACGCCGCAAGATCGGTTTAAATCTACCGCGTGCACCATACCGCCGCCATTTACGAGTTGGCGCCTCATCTGCAAATATTTTATAAATATATAATTTCTCTGCCGGGATGCCGAAATTGCTTTCGCCATTTGCCATCGCAGAAGCGATCAACTTGCCAATCGGTTCAGCACTCTTCTTGTTTACGAATTTCAAAACTGTGAGTGCTTCATCAGCCATTTTTCCACGCACCAGGTCGATGACCAGGCGAACTTTCTGGGGAGAAACTTGATAATAATTTAATTCTGCTTTTACATCGATAGCCATGTATACCTCTTATTCTTCTCGCACCGAAGATGATCTCCCGGCTAAATGCCCGCGGAAATATCGAGTCGGGGCAAATTCCCCAAGTTTATGTCCAACCATATTTTCGGTGATGTATATCGGAACGTGCCGACGCCCGTCATGGACAGCGATCGTATGCCCAACCATTTGGGGAAAGATCGTGCTTGCTCTGCTCCATGTCCGAATAACTTTTTTTTCCTTGTTATCATTCATTAGTTCAATTTTCTTCAATAGTTTAGGGTCAATGAATGGTCCCTTTTTTAAAGAACGTGACATATTTAAGCTCCTAGATCTTTACTTGCGTTTAGCAGCATGTCGGCTGCGAACAATATATTTTTCAGTACTCTTATTCCTTCGAGTTTTATAACCCAATGTTGGTTTACCCCAAGGTGATTTTGGACCGGGCATACCGATTGGTGAACGGCCTTCACCACCACCATGTGGGTGGTCATTCGGATTCATTGCGCTTCCACGAACCGCAGGGCGGAAACCGATATGGCGTTTCCTTCCAGCTTTTCCAAGTTTGATCTGGCTATGTTCCACATTACCTACTTGACCAATAACCGCGGAACAATCCTTATTTATTAATCGAACTTCATCGGATGGCATACGAATTTGAGCGTATTTTCCTTCCTTAGCCAAAAGTTGCGCTGAAGTACCTGCTGAACGAACCATTTGCGCACCTTTACCAGGCTGCATTTCGATATTATGGATCATCGTACCTACAGGAATATTATTAATTGGTAAGCAATTTCCTGTTTTAATATCTGCATCAGGTCCAGAAACTAGTTGATCGCCAACTTTTATCCCTAATGGGGCAATAATATAACTTTTGACTCCATCAGCATAAGTAAGAAGAGCTAACCGTGCAGATCGGCGTGGATCATATTCGATCGCGGATACTTTCGCAGGAATCCCAATCTTTAATCTCTTATAATCGATCAGACGTACCTTTTGCTTACTGCCTCCACCACGATGTCTAACTGTGATTCGACCATATACATTACGTCCAGATTTTTTTGATTTCGAAACAGTGAGATTCTTTTCAGGTTTCGTTTTCGTGATCTCTTCAAAAGAAGCCCCTGTCATGCCTCGCTGGCCAGGTGTAGTTGGTTTATATATCTTTACACTCATTATTACTCTACTCCCTCGAAGATCGGGATACGATCCTCTGGTCTGATCTTGACAATCGCTTTTTTGTAGGCTGATTTTTTGATCGATAAGCGTCGACTACGGCCTTTTCTGCCAACCTTGGCTGTAACGTTTATCGTATTAACCTTCAGCACTTTCACATCAAATGCTTTCTCAACCGCGTCGCGTACATCCGATCGTGTTGCGGAGATCGGAACTTCGAACGCATACTGATTTAGTTTTGATGAAAGATATGCCGTTTTTTCTGTTATCAGCGGTCTGATTAAGATGTCATATGGTGAGGTCATTTTGTTACCCTTTTACTGCTTCCAAGAAATCCTTCCATTACCCCAATTGCTGGTAAATCGACGATCAATTGATCGTAAGAAAGCAAATCTCGAATATTAAGATATTTTGCCAGTAATACTTTTACATTATCCAGGTTTTCAGCCGAAAGAAATACATTCATTTTTGAATCTTTTTCAGCAAGCACAACCAACGCCGGTTTCCCGCCGGTGAGATTTGTAACTGTATTGGCGAGTTCTTTGGTTTTAGGTTCTTTCAATTCAAAACCATCCACCAAAATAATAGCGTTCTCAGATGCACGAACGGATAAAGCTGAACAAACAGCAGCTCGGCGCATTTTTCTATTCATTTTCATTTCATAAGACCGAGGATGCGGTGTGTGAATTTTCCCGCCACCCACCCACTGCGCGGATCTTATTGAGCCTTGTCGTGCACGCCCGGTACCCTTCTGCCTCCAGGGTTTTTTTCCACCGCCAGATACATTACTTCGAGTTTTCGTCTCGTGTGTGCCCAATCGGGCATTCGCCATCTGGCGGACATATGCCTGATGCATCAGATCAATGTTCACAGGGGCATCAAAGATCGAAGCTGGAAGCTCCATCTCTTTTACTTTCTTCCCTTTTATATCAACTACGTCAACTTTGGTCATCTTTAGCTCCAAAAGCGCGGTAAATAACCCGCTGCTTCAATTCTGCTTACTGCTTCCTCGCGTCTTTGATCACAACAAGACCACTACGTGGTCCAGGTACTGAACCGTTTACGCCGATTAGATTCTTTTCAACATCAATCAATACCACTTTTACATTCTGCGATGTAACGCGTTCATTTCCCATTCTCCCAGGCATTTTCTTGCCTTTGAAGACGCGTCCTGGAGTTGTCCCTGCGGCAATTGATCCAGGGGCACGGTGGCGATCTGATTGACCATGTGTTTTTGGACCACCTCTGAAGTGGTATCTCTTTACTACACCGGCGAAGCCTTTACCCTTACTGGTTCCAACGACGTCGACATGCTTACCAACTTCAAATTGGCTTACATCCATCTTGTCCCCGACTTTTACTTCCAAGGTACTTGTACGGAATTCTCGTAAGTACCGCAGTGGAGGAATTTGATTCTTTTCAAGGTGGCCTAACTGCCCTTTGGTAAGTTTCTTTGGTTTTACCTCATCGAAACCCAACTGAACAGCGGAATATCCATCTTTATTGATATTCCGCACTTGCGTAACATAACAAGGCCCAGCTTCTATAAGAGTTACCGGAAATGCAATTCCGTCCTCATTGAAGACCTGGGTCATGCCAAGTTTCTTGCCTATAAGCCCTTTAAACATCTCGATTTTTCTCCTAATAAATGTAATGTATGGAGACTGTCAGCATGGGCTCAGCCGCATCATCTCCGACTTTATAGTTAGCTTAATGCCAGCAAAACTGTTATTTTTTTTCCGTTCGCTGAAACAGTAAACTCTTATAAAGCCTATCGTTATTTAATCAAACCAGAAAATTTTACCACAATTATTTGGTTTGTACCAATGCACAATATATTAATTTTTCTAAATTTTGATTTCGATATCAACCCCAGCTGGCAAATTCAAACGCATCAGCATATCGATCGTTTTAGAATCCGGATCCATCACATCGATCAATCGATTATGAGTTCTGATCTCAAAGTGTTCGTGTGAATCTTTATCAATAAAGGTTGATCGCCGAACAGTAAATTTTTCTAATTTTGTTGGCAAAGGAACTGGACCAACAACTTTTGCTCCACTACGTTCAGCGGTTTCAACGATCCGTTTTGCGGATTGGTCTAAAACACGATGGTCATAGGCTTTCAATCTAATGCGTATTTTTTGTTTTGCCATATTTTATTTACCTATTCAATAATCTCAGTGATTCTACCGGCACCAACAGTCAGCCCGCCTTCGCGAATAGCGAAATCAGAGCCTTGTTCAAGGGCAACGGGGATGATCAGTTCAACAAACATGTTGACATTGTCGCCTGGCATAACCATTTCAACGTTCTCAGGCAGTTCGATCGAACCAGTCACATCCATTGTGCGGATGTAGAATTGCGGTCGATAGCCAGTAAAGAACGGTTTGTGGCGTCCACCTTCATCACGTTTCAATACATACACTTCTGCTTTGAACTTGGTGTGAGGGGTGATGCTCTTTGGAGCAGCAATAACCATACCGCGTTCTACATCGGTGCGTTCCACGCCGCGCATCAGCAAACCAGCGTTGTCACCAGCCATACCTTCGTTCAAGGTCTTGTGGAACATTTCCACACCGGTGCAAACCGTGCTCATGCTCTTTTCACGCAGACCAATGATCTCAACAGGATCGCCAACTTTGACCTTTCCTCGGTCAATTCGGCCGGTCACCACAGTGCCGCGCCCTTTGATCGAGAATACGTCTTCAACAGGCATCATGAAGGGTTTGTCCACTTCGCGAATTGGATCCGGGAAGTAGTTGTCGACCGCGTCCATGAGTTCTTTGATGCAGGCATATTCCGGTGCGTTCGGATCAGTGGATTCACTCTGCAGCGCTTTGAGCGCACTGCCGCGAATGATCGGGATATCATCACCGGGGAATTTATAGCTGGTCAGCATTTCGCGCAGTTCCATTTCAACCAATTCCAACAGTTCAGGATCATCCATCATGTCCACTTTGTTGAGGAACACTACCAACTGGGGAACTTCAACCTGGTAGGCGAGCAGAACGTGCTCTCGGGTTTGGGGCATAGGGCCGTCAGGCGCTGCCACAACCAGAATGGCGCCGTCGATCTGTGCCGCACCGGTGATCATGTTCTTGATATAGTCGCGGTGTCCGGGCATATCCACATGTGCGTAGTGGCGTTTTTCTGTCTCATATTCCACGTGCGCAATGTTGATCGTGATGCCGCGGGCTTTTTCTTCCGGAGCGTTGTCAATCGTGTCAAACGCACGGAAATCTGCTAAACCGCATATATTACT
>JAUSPC010000047.1 GCA_030655835.1 Pelolinea sp. | reverse complement strand
TTTTGGTCGATTAGGGCTACCTATATCGTTTATTTTCATCGGTGCTTTTATGTTGGTCCGTTCATTCCTGAAAAATAGATAAATAACATTCTATTCTGGGGGCAGAGACCTGCCCCCAGAAAATTGAAATTAGTTGATAATTTTCCAATATAATTAGTGGAAAATTATTCCTTTATTAATGGGAGCGATATATGAATATCATGTATTTTACAGCTGGAGTTTTGCTGCTTTTTCTAGGCAGAAAATTATTTTGGCTTTTTGTAGCTGTAGTTGGATTTTTGGTGGGATTAACCTATATACCAGAGATTCTTCCTGCACAACCAGAAACAGTGATCCTGACAATTTCATTGATTACCGGACTGCTGGGCGCATTATTAGCTGTTCTGTTGCAGAAATTCGCCATTGGGTTGGCAGGGTTAGTGGCGGGTGGTTATATTGCTTATTATCTTCTGCAGACATTACCTATCGCTGTGGGTGAATATCAATGGTTGGCGATCGCCGCCGGTGCTTTTTTTGGCGCTGTGTTAGCTGGCTCAATGTATGATTGGGCGCTGATCTTATTAACATCCGCCAGCGGAGCGGTTGTGATCACACAGAATATACCTATTGAGATGCCTTTCAGCACGGTAATATTACTGGGATTGCTAATTGTTGGTATCATAGCGCAGACACGAATTAAATTAAAAGAATAAAAAACAACGGAGAAAAAAATGCAGCTTGGCGATATTCTGAACGTAATTAAGATCTGGGTTGAACAGATAATCAGCTCAATGGGATATACAGGTCTTTATATTGTGATGTTTCTTGAAAATGTATTTCCACCTATTCCATCAGAAGTAGTATTACCATTAGCGGGAAGTCTGACTTTGGAAGGCAGGTTTTCATTATTGTGGATCACAATAATCGGCATGTTGGGTTCATTAACTGGCGCTTTTCTGTTTTATGGATTAGGAAAGTGGCTGGGTGAGCCAAGAGTACGGACAATAATCGAAAAATATGGTCGCTTTGCACTATTATCCACTCAAGATCTTGACAGGTCCCTGGAATGGTTCGATAAATATGATGATTGGGTAATTTTCTTCTCAAGAATGGTACCGATCGTAAGGAGTTTGATCTCAATTCCCGCGGGAATTGCCTCCATGAATTTAGCCAAATTTAGCTTCTTCACTGTACTTGGGACAGCCTTATGGAGTTTCCTGCTTGCATGGGGAGGCAGATTGCTGGGGGAACAGTGGCCAATGATCGCGGATCTCATAAATACGTATCAAAATGTGGTGTTGGTCGTTGCAGCGGGTGCTGTGTTGTTCTTCATAGGAACACGGCTATTCAAGAAGAAAAATTAATTGTTAAGAATTTATAGTACATAAGCAGCTGAAAAGCTGCTTTTTTGTTTAATAAATTGCTACAATAACAGTATGGATTAAATTGAGGAAAAATGAATAACAATAATAAACCTCGAATCATCTTTCTGACTCTGTTTGTAGTGGGATTATTGCTTATATCTGCCTGCAGCGGGAATACTGAAGAGATGATGAATGAAGATAACGATGTTCCAAATCCTGAAAGTGCCAATCAAGTCACATTGGAATCTCAAGACACAACCAAATCTATTGAAGCATCCAATGCTGGTCTTCCAGCAGATCCACAAGCAATGTCCTTCTCAACAGTAGATGGAATTGACTTAAGCGGAGTTTTTTATCCTGCTAAAGAAAAATCGCAACCTCTGCTAATCTTGATGCATTGGGCACCGGGAGACCAGAATGATTGGGTGGAGATCGCTCAATGGCTGCAAAACCGCGGAATAGTAGAGACAGGCACTGATTCGGATAAATCTCCATGGTTAGATACTTCCTGGTTCCCTGATATGGATGAATAGACGTCATACAACGTATTTACTTTTACTTTCCGCAACTGTGAGCGTGGATGTAAGCAGTTTTTACGCGAAGAATGGTATTCGGATGTACAAGCGGCAGTCGAATACGCATATGGACTGGATGGAATTGATTTAGAAAATATCGTTATGATCGGAGCTAGCATTGGATCCGATGGTGTTGCAGATGGGTGTGCATATTTAAATACAAAATATCCAAATGCATGCAAAGGAGCGCTCGCATTCTCCCCAGGAAACTATTTAATGATTGATTTTGAGGAGATCGTGAAACAACTGGGTGCAGAGGATGAACCAAAACCGATCTGGTGTTTTTATTCCGAATCCGACCCAGAATCAGCCGCTGTTTGCGGAAATATCATAGAAAACAATTATCAAGCATATGCATATTCTGCAAACTCAGTTTTCTCGAATGGACATGGGATGAACTTGATCACGCCCAAATCAGATCCGAATCCGCTTGAGAAAATACTCGAATTTCTCGAAATGATTTTTTAGACGGAAATTGCCCGGTGGGATAAAACTGTGCACAAAAAATTAGAGAACTAAGATAATATATTTAATTTCTATCTAAGGAGTAATAAAAAAAATAACCCATGCACATATTCCATATAACTGAGAAAAACGCCTGGCAAGCGGCGAAGAAAAATCCAGAATACCTGGGAGACACATTTTCAACGGATGGGTTTATTCACTGCTGTTTGTTAGAGCAAGTTGAAGGGGTATTAAAGAACTGGTTTGATGGGAAAGACAATCTGATTCTTTTAGAAATTGATACGGAAATCCTTCTTGCTCCAATAAAAAATGAAAATCTTGAAGGTGGTGTTGAATTATTTCCCCACATCTATGGGCCAATAAATATTGATGCAGTCATTGCAGAAAAATCAATCTAAGAAGAGGAAGCATGGAACAACATTTACAAGATATTCCAGTCAGAGATCTGAAAATTAAAGCATTCGACCTTTGGGATAAGGATTGGCTATTATTGACGAGTGGGGATTATTCAAAAGGAAAGTTCAATGCAATGACGGTTGCGTGGGGGAGCATTGGTAATATGTGGAACCTGCCATTCGCGTTGGTTGTGGTCAGGCCAACCCGGTATACTTTTGAATTCATCAATTCTTACCCAAGTTTTTCGCTGTGTGGTTTTCCAGAGGAATATAGAAAAGCATTGAATATAATGGGTACAAAATCTGGAAGAGATAGCGATAAGTTAAGTGAATCTGGGTTAACAGCCACCAAATCAGAAATGATTGCTGCGCCTGTATTTGAAGAAGCTGAACTGGTAATTGAATGCAGAAAGATCTATATTGAGGATTTTAATCCTACACACTTTATTGATGACCGTATTGATAAAAATTATCCAAATAAGGATTATCATCGAATGATCTTTGGTGAGATATTAACTGTCAGGGGATTAGAGAAAAAATATGCGAGTAAGTAGATTGGATCGAAATTCTTAAATGTACTTGAATTGGGGTCTTAAAAATGCTATCATTACATTACTCTTTGTAAAAGACCTTGCGGATTGATCCACAGGAGGATAATTATGGATCATCTCAGGGTCTTTTAGTTTTACAGAAGATAGAATTTAAGAGCGCTCTGGTATAATCCCTTTCATGTTCCCCATCGTCGCATTAGATCTCGAAACAACCGGTTTAGACTCGGACACTGACGCAATCATCGAGATAGGTGCAGTTAAATATGACGGCGATAAAGTGGTTGGGACTTGGCATTCGCTCATCAATCCGCAGCGGCCTGTTCCTCAGATGATAACCCAATTGACGGGAATTGACAGTAAAATGGTCGCTATAGCTCCGCCAATTTCTGCAGTCTTGCAAGATTTCGTAGACTTCGTCGGTGACTCACCGATCATCGGACATAATATTTCCTTTGATCTTTCATTTCTAAAACCCCTTCATGATTTTTCAAGTAATCCGACCAATGACACATTTGAAATAGCCGCGATCATTCTGCCTTCCGCACCTCGATATAGTTTGGCTGCGTTGGTGGATGAATTAGAGATTGAAAATCTTTCCCCTCACAGGGCACAAGAAGATGCAGATGCAACACTTGAAGTGTTCATGCGCTTGTTAGAAAAAGCACGCGCGCTCCCAGTTCAACTTATTGCCGAAATTGTGCAATCTTCAAAAAATATTGATTGGGACGGTCAATGGTTTTTCTCGCAAGTGTTGAAGGAGCAATCCAAAATTCCCATTCAAGCACGCTCTGTAACCCAAAAAGAGTATGGGGTGCTTTTTTCGGACCCTTCTGAGCTCCTTTCTCCTCCTCTTAAACCTAATGACGAGATAATACCGCTCAACGTGGAAGAAATTACAGAGATATTAAGCCCGGGTGGATTATTTTCCCAATACCTTGAAAATTTTGAACCCAGAAACGAACAGATCGAAATGCTGCAGGCGGTTTCAACAGCTATTTCGGAAAGTCAGCACCTTATGGTGGAAGCGGGCACAGGCATAGGAAAATCCTACGCATATCTTGTTCCCGCCGCGCTGTGGTCTACGAAGAATAATTTAAGGATGGTTATCTCAACCAACACCATCAACCTGCAGGATCAGCTGATGGATAAAGATATCCCCGATGTCCGCAAGGCATTAGGGATCAATTTACGCGCTGCTGTTCTCAAAGGGCGTGCAAATTATCTGTGTCCAAAAAGGCTGCAGGCACTGCGCCACCGCAAGCCGCGCGAAGTTAATGAATTACGGTTATTAGGGAAGGTCCTTGTGTGGTTGGAAACTGGCGGAAAGGGAAATAAAAACGAGATCACCTTAACCGGACCAGCTGAGCAGGAGGCTTGGAACCGGGTTAGCGCCCAGGATGAATCCTGCAATATGGAGGCGTGTTTAAATACGATGGGTGGGAGCTGCCCATATTTTCAGGCGCGGCAGTCGGCGCTCAGTGCGCATATAGTGATTGTCAATCACGCGCTTCTACTTTCGGATGTGGTTGCGAACAACCGCGTTCTGCCGGATTATAAATACTTGATTGTTGATGAAGCTCATCACATCGAAGACGCATCCACCAATGCGCTCAGCTATCAGGTTTCACGAAGGGAAATTGAACGATTATTCTCTGAATTGGGGGGCTTGACCAGCGGGGTTCTGGGAAGAATTTTAGAGATCACAAAAAAATATTTTAAACCATCCGATCAAGCTGGCGTGGAAAAAATGATTGGTACCGCATCGGATCTGGCCTTTCGGTCTGAAAATATGATCAGGACATTTTTTTCTCGTGTGGATGATTTTCTTGAAGACGAACGAGAAGGCAGACCAATTGGAGAGTATGGTCAAAAAGTAAGGGTTGTTCCCTCCACATTTTCCAAACCAATATGGTCAGAAGTTGAGATTGCCTGGGATGCGGCATCACATCCGGTGGGTAGTCTGCAAAGAATGCTCGATCAACTGCGGCATGATATGGTCGATGAAACCCAGTTGAATGATGAGGAGATCGAGGTGGTTCTTGGTGATCTGGCAGCTATTGTCCAGAGGCTGCAGGAAATGCATAAGTTTACCAACGCGATGGTATTTGACCTTGATCCGGGATACATCTACTGGATAGAGGTCGACTTTAGATTTCAGAAACTCACACTGAATTTTGCCCCTCTTCATATTGGTACTTTAATGGAAAATTACCTCTGGCACACAAAAGAAAGTGTGATCGTAACCTCTGCGACACTCACTGCAAATGAACAGTTTGATTACATCCGTTCACGCTTGAATGCCGATGAAGCCGATGAATTGGTGATGGGATCACCGTTCGATTATGAAAATTCCGCAATGCTTTTCTTGCCGACTGATATGCCAGAACCCTCAGATTTTCGAGCATACCAGCTTTATTTAACCCGTGCGATCTCCCAAACAGCAAAAGCAACTGGGGGCAGGATGCTTGTTTTGTTCACTTCATATAAACAACTTAAGGCAACTTCACAGGTCATCACTCCGCTTTTAGCTAAAGAGGATATCAAAGTATTTGAGCAGGGTGGGGGTGCCTCCGCTTCGTCGCTGCTGGATTCCTTTAAGAAATCTGAGCGTGCCGTTCTCTTAGGCACTCGTTCATTCTGGGAAGGGGTGGATGTGCCGGGAGAGGCATTATCCGTTTTGATGATCACTAAACTGCCATTTGATGTGCCCAGTGATCCAATCATTGCGGCTCGATCGGAGACATTTGAGAATCCTTTTGGTGAATATACTTTACCAGAAGCAATCCTCAGATTTAGGCAGGGGTTCGGCCGATTGATCCGTACACAGTCTGATCGGGGCGTGGTTGCTGTTCTTGATCGCCGAGTTCGGTCAAAGCAGTATGGACCTCAATTTCTGCATTCACTTCCAGCGTGCCATATTGTAGAAGCAAGCATTGAGCAGTTACCGCATGAAGCAACACGCTGGTTGAATATTTAGATCCGGCTGATTATTAAAAATTAATAACTCTATTCCATAATCCCAAATTAGTCTAAGATGGTAATTTTCAGATTTATTGGAGCAACTTTTTTAAACATCGCCTGTGCGGAACAATATTTACTTTCAGAAAGTTCAACCGCTCGTTCCACCGCTTCTCGTGAAATATCCTTCCCACCTATCACATATTCTATTTCTAGATGAGTAAATACTTTAGGGTGTTCTTCGCTTCGTTCAGCATGCACTCTTACCTCAAAAGTATCTAATTCCTGCCTCTTTTTCCGAAGGATCGATAGTACATCCATGGCAGTGCAGCCTGCCAGGCCAACTGCGATCAATTCTAACGGGCGAAATCCGTCATTATCTCCTCCCACACTGGGAGTTGTCCCCAACGGCACAAGAAATCCTGTATCTGCCGTGCCATCAAAGCTCATTTTTTCCTTCCAAATTACTCTTGCGTCCATATAACTCCTTTTCTTGATCCCATCCAGGGATATTTAATAATTATCAAGTGAAACCCGCACTCAATTCATAGCTGCATGCGGGGCATATTAAATTCAGTTTTCCATCATACGTAAGCTTTGTTGTTCCACACTGCGGACAAATTCCCCCAAATTCTGAGCAGTGTATTCTTTTTTTGCTCTTCTTTAGATCTATCTGTTGATCTATAGTACTAATGATCTCGTCCCAGATACCCATGGTTTTTTCAAACTAGAGGCCAGTTGGGAATTACATCCATCTCAAGGTTATCTCTGTATCCATTGGTGAATCGGAAATAACCGGCAGCCGCGATCATCGCGGCATTATCCGTACACAATTTAAGTGGTGGAATATGAACTTGAAATTGATTTTGGCTTGAAATTGCTTTACGCAAAGCGCGATTTGCTGAAACCCCTCCAGCCACGATAATATGCTGTGCTCCGAACTGCTCAGCGGCTGAAAAAGTTTTTTCAACTAATATATCGACAACAGCTGTTTGGAAACTGGCTGCGACATCATTCACAGGGATGATAACCCCGTCAGATTGCAGATTCTTCACTTCGCGTAAAACCGCAGTTTTTAATCCACTGAATGAGAAGTCCCAGCTGTCACCTAACCGGGCACGCGGAAATTCAAATGCTGTTGCTGATCCTCTTTCAGCAGCTTTTTGAATGGACGGCCCGCCAGGGTATGAGAGGTTTAATAACCTCGCGACTTTGTCAAATGCTTCCCCTGCGGCATCATCCAGGGTGCTTCCGAGGTTTTCATACTCATGATGATCTTTCATCAAGATCAGAGATGTATGTCCACCGGATACGATCAGGGCGACCAATGGGAATTCTGGGGTTTTGTGGTCTTCCTGATCATCCATTTTAATCCAGGCAGAATAAAGATGTCCTTCAAGATGATTCACACCAATCAATGGAAGTCCGCTTCCTAAGGAAAGCGCTTTTGCCATATTCATACCTACAACCAGAGAGCCTGCTAATCCTGGCCCTCGTGTAACAGCGATCGCATCCAGTTCATCCAAACCCAGGTGTGCCTGTTGCAAGGCTTCTTGAACAACGGGGTAGATCGCTAGGATATGTTCGCGAGATGCCATCTCTGGAAAAACACCGCCATATTGAGCGTGCAGCTCGATCTGAGAGGCGACCTGATTGGAGAGTATATGAGTGCCATTTAACAGGATCGCTGCAGCTGTTTCGTCACATGAAGATTCGATTGCGAGTATTCGAATATTGTTTTTCTTTGCACTTTTAGGGTTCATGGTTATTCATTCATTGGAATAATAAGATCATAAGGAAATTTTGCAAGTATTGCAAATTGCCCATCACCATTTAAATATACTGTATCTTCAATTCGGATACCCACGCCTTTTTCAGGATAATATAACCCGGGTTCAATTGTAAATACAACGCCGGGGATCAGCAAATCATCAGGAGAGGCGGTAATACCGCTGAATGGTTTTTCATGGACATTCAAACCCAGTCCATGCCCTACGCTGTGAAGATACCCCTCAGTAATATTGTTTTTCTGAGCAATTGTGATGTGCCCTAGCTTAGAGAACAACTGGCATGCTCTAGCTTGCACTGACTTGAAGGATTGCCCGGGTTTAAGTCCTTCAATAATATTATGGTGAACGTCAAGCACCTCTTGATGCAAACGGATTACCTCATCCGATGCATATCCAAGGCACCATGTCCGTGTGAAATCATAAAAATATCCACCCGCGGCTTCACAAGGGAAGATATCAAAAACG
Source organism: Pelolinea sp. (assembly GCA_030655835.1). Classification (GTDB taxonomy): domain Bacteria; phylum Chloroflexota; class Anaerolineae; order Anaerolineales; family Anaerolineaceae; genus Pelolinea. The sequence goes on along the minus strand of JAUSPC010000047.1, from coordinate 2,235 downwards.
ATTGGTACTCCCAATTTAATCACATCATCAGGGTTTCCGCTGCTGTGCGGGATGGCGCCGTCTCTGCCGATCGAGAATATGGTTTCCTCTGGATTGTCCGCACCCAATTCGGCCAGCCACATTCTGATGCGGCTTTTTACATCCTTGATGGTAATAGGTGTTCCGTCAGGAAAGATGAGCGTCATGTTTAAAGTTTTTTGTGCTCGCAGGAAATTGCGAACGCGTGCAACCACTTCGGTAGTGATTTTGCCCATTATGCGAATTCTTTCAACTTCGTCCGGGCTTTTAGTCATCCGCGCCTTCTCAATGGCACCGTCTTTTTCGCAACTTGTAAATTCTAATTCTGGAAAAATAGATCTTAACTGCTCTATCAAGGAAAAACCGTAGCTAAGGTCCACTATTCCGGAAATTACAACGCGTCCTTTGGTCAGACCAATCTCCAACATGGCTTCTTTTATTCTTGCGGCGGTGCTTTGAGTAAGATCCCCGTCGTTTTCCGCTAGATAAGTACTTAAAGGTTTACTGGAAAAATAGGAATGAGTCTCAAGGTCCGATCTTGCAGCTTCTTCTCTTTCCATATCCACAAAATGAAAAAGGATCGGGTCTTTTCCGGATACTTTAAAAAGATCAGCTTTGTTCACGTGGTGAATGCCCGTGAAATAGGTCATATCAGGATTGTTCTGTAACGCACCCATAACCCAAAGAGCGTCAACTTCTTGTTCTTTCATAAATTGATCAATGTCCTTTTTCATTAAACAATACTCCGCGGCATCATATCTTTTTGTGAAGGACTTCATTTAGGTTTTGCACGAATATTTCTTCTTGATTGGGGAGAACAGTGCGCGGATCAAACAATATCTGATCATTTTCAATTCTGCCTATGGTTGGAATGGGTAATGATCGCAGGGCTGAAAGAAATTTATCCGCTTTCTTAATTCGCAGCGCTAATAAATAAGTGGGGAGAGTATCACCTGGAAGACTGCCGCCCCCAACCATTGAGGTGCCTTTGATGATCTCTCCTTGACCTATTGATCTTTGCCATTTATGTGCGCGCTGGTATATGGTGTCTTGATCTAGGGAGATCATTCTCCAGATCGGGATCGCTACTAGCGCTTCTCCTTTAAGATAATGGGTAAGCGTTGCTGTTATGCCTGCAAGACATGTTTTATCAGCTCGAACTGCGCGAGCAAGTGGATGGCGCTTGATTTTATCTAATAGATCTTTTTTACCGATGATAATACCGGCTTGAGGACCCCCAAGCAATTTATCACCCGAAAAACAAATGATATCTGCTCCGGCAGCCATAGCTTCAACCACTGTGGGTTCATGCGATAAACCAAAAAGGCTGGTATCTATCATGGCGCCGGAACCAATATCATACACAAATGGCACGGAGAATGAGTGGGCTGCTGCGGTTATTTCTTCAAGTTTTGGTTCGGTTGTAAATCCGATGATCTTGAAATTAGATGAGTGCGCATTCAGTACCAATGACGCCCCGTCTTCCAATGCTTGAACATAGTCAGAAAGATGGATCCGGTTGGTGGTGCCCACAGCGACCAGTTTCGCGCCCGATTGTCGCATTACATCTGGAACACGAAATCCTCCTCCAATTTCAACCAACTGTGAATTAGGGATAACGACTTTTTTGCTTTTTGCGAGAGCGCTGAGGGTCAGAAGTACAGCTGCTGCATTATTGTTGACTACCAGCGCGCTTTCCGCACCAGTTAGTTTTTGGAGTATTTCTTCCGCATGTACAGATCGTTTTCCCCGGCGTCCAGTATAAAGATCGAATTCGAGATTGTTATAACTCCAAGAAACACTGCGCATTGCAATTATTGTTTCTTCACTCAAAGGAGCCCGCCCTAAATTCGTATGAAGGATAATACCGCTCGCGTTGATCACGGGTACTAATGAGGGTTTTAACCATTCTCTTACCAGATTTTCTGCCTGTTGTATGATCGTATCGGTATCTGGAAGAGAATGCCCGGAGGTCATTTTTTCTCGGATCTGGTCAATCGACTGTCGAATAGATCTTACGGCTAATTCTCTTCCTGCGGTATTAATCAAATCGTTTGCCAATGGCGACTGGAGGATTGAATCAACTGATGGGATAGAGCTGAAGTCAGTCTTCGGCATCTATATCTGCCATAAATGTTGCCTTTTCTGCCATCCTTAGCAACATTTCTAATAATAAGAAACCTATTGCGATGATAATAACGATCAAGTTGGTCAAAA
>JAUSPC010000044.1 GCA_030655835.1 Pelolinea sp. | reverse complement strand
ATTTGGTTCCAGAGGAACTATTTAATAAAAGTAAGCTCGATGAACTGCTTGAATATCAGGACGCAAATGGGAGCACATACTATAAAGCCATCCTGCAGAACCTGTTTTTTGCTACATTGAACCAGGAGATGAATACACTGCAAAAACCGAATAACCGGAAATTTAGAAATAGAACTAATAATTCATATGGGCGAGACCAAAACCGACTAATTACAACCCTTTTTCGATATGAGGGCTATTTTCAAAATCCACAGGCTGCTCTGGAGTTGTTTTCCACAATCCCATTCCTAAACGGTGGATTGTTTGAGTGCCTGGATAAAGAAATTGAGAGAGATGGAAAGAAAGAAATCATCCGTATTGATGGGTTTACAGACGAAAAGAAGAATTCACTTACTGTACCAGATGAATTATTTTTTTGCAAAAAGAGAAACATCGATCTGAGTGACATCTATCCTACAAAATCTAAAAAGGATGAAGTGCGTGGACTACTGCATATATTAGACAGCTATAAATTCACCATTGAGGAAAATACTCCAGTTGAAGAAGAAGTAGCACTCGACCCGGAACTACTGGGAAAGGTTTTTGAAAATCTTCTGGCAGCTTATAACCCTGAAACGAGATCATCCGCCAGGAAGGCTACTGGGTCTTACTACACCCCGCGCGAGATCGTGGATTATATGGTGAGTGAATCGCTGATAGCATATCTGGAAACGAAGTTGGACGAGAAAGGAAAAGGTTTTGGGAAATCTAGCAAACCGATTGTTCCTACTCAGCAAAAATTGATTAGTGAAGGTAAATCATCACTTCAAGTGCCGTTAGGTAATGAATCTAGGCTGAGGAATTTGCTTGAATATAACCATAACCCCCACCAATTTAACGAATCAGAAGTAAATGTTCTGATCAACGCTATTGACCAGATCACAGTGCTTGACCCGGCTTGCGGGTCGGGCGCCTTTCCCATGGGAATGTTGCATAAACTTGTTTTTGCATTAAGTAAATTAGATGAAAATAATGAAAAATGGAAAAAGAGACAGCTCGAAAAAGCCCAGGAATTCGAGGATGTGCAGGCAAAAGAGCAGTCAATTAAAGGAATTGAAGAAGCCTTCGCTGAAAATGAATTGAATTATGGTCGCAAGCTCTTTTTAATTGAAAATTGTATTTATGGGGTGGATATTCAACCGATCGCGGTACAAATTGCCAAGTTGCGGTTGTTCATCTCCCTTGTGGTGGATCAAAAGATTAGTGAGAAAAAATACAACAGGGGTATGCGGGCGCTGCCGAACCTGGAAACCAAATTTGTGGCAGCGAACACTCTGATAGGGTTGGAAAAACCATTGCAGCCGGGACTGGAAGCGACAGAAGTGGTGATGATGTTAGATGAAAAAGAAAAAGAACTGAAAGGGGTGAGACACAAACTATTTTTAGCCAGAACTCCTGACTCCAAACGGAATTATAGATATAAAGATAAGACGATCCGAGGACAAATCAAAGATTTATTATTAACGCAAGGCTGGAAGAGAGAAAGTGCTGATATGCTTGCGAATTGGGATCCATTCAACCAGAGCAACAGCAGTGGCTTTTTTGATTCTGAGTGGATGATGGGGGTAAAAGAAGGCTTTAACGTGATTATTGCTAATCCACCCTACATTGGTGAAAAAGGTAATGAAAAGATATTTCAAGAAGTTGCTAAAAATAATTTAGGCAAACAATTCTATACAAGATGGATGGATTATTTTTACTTCTTTTTCCATACCGGAATTAACCTATGTAAGACCGATGGAACGATTTCATTTATCACCACCAACTACTTCTTAACAGCTACGGGTGCAGATAAATTGAGAACTGACCTAAGGAATAGGACAATTGTAAAACAAATAATAAATTTTAATGAATTAAAAGTTTTTGATACAGCTCTTGGTCAACACAATTCGATAATCATTTTACAAAAAGGACAAGATAAAAATGCTTTTGCTAATAACTGTATAACAAATCGACAAGGTAGTATTACTCAAGAAGTTTTAAGGAGAATTTTAGATAAAAAAGATTCAGAAACAATTTTCTTTAATGTTAAACAAAAGGATCTCTATGATGGGAAACCAAATTATATTAGATTAAACGGAAATAGCATTTCGTCTGTTGACCCTATACAAAACATCTTAAATAAAATTAATAATAATGCACCAACTTTAAATTCTTTTTGCAATATCAATCAAGGTATAGTTTCTGGTGCAGATAAAGTATCAAACAGACATTTAAAAAAGTACTCTGACCTAAATGCTAAAAAGGGAGATGGAATATATGTTTTATCTAAAAGAGAAATAAGCGAGCTTGATATTCCGGATTATGATTACGAAAAATTCGTAAAACCATTTTATAAAAATTCTGACATTAAAAAATATTACACAAAAAACAAAAATGATTATTGGGTTTTGTACATAAGAGGTCAAGGGAAACCAATAAAACTATCATCTCAATTACGAGAGCATTTTGAAAAATATCGAGTTCTATTAACTGCCGTTAAAAGTAATTTTTTGAAAAATTATATAGCAAGGGCCATTGTCCAAAAGTGGTTGGACAATGGCAATTATTTTGTGCTATTTAATCCTAAAAAAGAATATAATTTTATTCTTCCGAAAATAATTGCTCCTCAACGAAGCCCAATTAACACATTTGGCTATAATGAAATTCCTTGGTATGCTAGTGCTGATGTTTATTTCATTACAGAAAAAGATAAAACAGTTTTATTGAAATATATATTGGCACTGTTAAATTCAAAACTTTATTATCTCTGGTTGTATCATCGAGGAAAAAGGAAAGGTGAGATGTTGGAGTTATATCAAAAACCTCTTTCTGAAATTCCCATTAAAAAAATATCTAAACCAGATCAAAATTTATTTGTTAGTGTGGTCGATAAAATCCTCCTTATTACCCAAGATGAGGATTTCCAAAATAACCCAACCAAGCAAGCTGAGGTTGAAGCACTTGAAAGAGAGATCGATCAAATGGTTTACCATCTTTATGGTTTAACGGAAGAAGAGATTGAGATTGTAGAAGGGAAGAGATAAATGTCTGATATTAAATTCGAAATAATTGAAAAGATCGGCGTGCTCTCCAAATCCGATAAGGGCTGGGTAAAAGAACTCAACCTGATTCGCTGGAATGACCGCGAACCCAAATACGACATTCGCGATTGGTCGCCGGATGGTCAAACCATGAGCAAGGGCATCACCTTAAGCAAAGAAGAGCTGGCCGCACTGAAAGAGATATTGAAGAAGATCGACATGTAATTTCTTTTTACTATTTTGTTTCTTTATGGATTCAAGTCTTTATTGCATGTGGAGTATTATCATTGTCTAAAGCAACTAATCGGCAAATTCAAAATCAAGTATCCGAAGCTCGCCAAAACCTTGGGATGATGACTATTTTTGCTGTAGCTGTTTCAGATTATCAATATATTAGAAGATTGAGGGGGGCAGAGCAAGATTTAGTTAAAATACGGCAGATTTTCGTTGACAATCCAGCGACAAGTCTATATTCCGAAGAACAACTTATCACTTTGTCTAATCCAACATCTAGTGAACTAAGGCGAGCAGTTTTGGAATTTACTGAAAGTCGAGGAGCCAGAGGGGATATAGTTATTTTTTATTTCTCTGGTCATGGGAGTGTGCTTGGTGGTGGGGAATTTTTACTTTGTACAACTGATTCAAGACCAAATCAAAGGATAGATGGTGGGGGGATTCTTTCAACAAGTTCAGTTTTATTTAGGGATATTGTGCATTCATTCTCATCCGTAGATATAAGGCCAATTTTTATAATCGATGCCTGTTTTAGTGGAACAATTGGATTGTCTGATGATTTTCAAATTGGTCAGATGATGCAAAATGAAGCATTTACCTTTGGAAATACCTATGGGCTTCTTTGTTCAAGTAGTTCGGAAGCGGAATCCAAAGATACACCTGAGGGGGGGTTGTTTACAATTCGATTACATGAAGCGGCAGAGAACGGTATGAGTGGTAATTTCTATAAGAACAAACCTTTATTAACTCTTAACGATATTGCTATCCCTCTGGTTGAAAGCCTTTCAAGGGATGGGTATCCGCTTTCAAGATTATTCTTTGGACCCCAATTACCGCAAATTGGGATTTCTAAAAATATTCAATATCAACTTGAATTCGAGTACTTTCCACCGATGTATCGTCAAATTATTGAATTGATCTGGAATAATGGCGAACCTACAGAAATGCATATTGAAGAATTGGGTCGGAGAATTGGGAGGGGAGCATATTCAAACCATTCAAAACTAAGTCTTCCTCCTTGGGGATTACTTCAAGATGGACAATCGAGAAGCCATGGAATCTTAACAGAGCGAGGAATTCTATTTTCACAAGGTGTGTTTGCAATTCCAAGAAGAGTCATAAAAGACCCTGAATCTTGGGAATGGATAGCTGATCCTGAATCAGAAATGGTTTTTATTTCTGATATAGGCGATTAATAATAAAAGCGGATGAGGTATCGGGCGATGCAGATGTTGAGAAAAGGAAAATGGTTAAATCGCAAAACAAAAAAATAATTCCCAAATTGGGAATTATTGTGGTATACTATCTATGAAAATAATAAACGGTGGGTATCTAAAAAAATATGCAGAAACACATAAAGATATTGCGCAGCAGCTATGGTCTTGGTATTATGATGTCAAATCTCAAAAATGGGAAAAAGGGCTTGACATTAAAGAGCATTATGCAACGGCAGACCCATTGCCAAATAATCATGCCGTATTTGATATAAAAGGGAAAAAGTATAGGATAGTTGTTGAAGTAAATTATCAAAAATCCTTAGTAGATATTAGGTTTATCGGAACACACGCCGAATACGATAAGATTGATGCGGTAAATATATAAGGATAGATAGGAGTAAATAATGAATATAAAACCTATCAAGACAGAGAGTGATTATAATCAGGCACTGGAAGAAATTAGAAATTTATTTCAAGCTGAAAATGATACCCCCGAGGGTGACTATTTAGATGTTTTAGTTACTTTAGTAGAGGCTTATGAAAGAGATCATTTTCAAATCCCCGCGCCCGATCCGGTCGAAGCCATTAACTATTTTATTGAAAGCAGGGGAATTTCAAGGAGCGAATTGGCAGATATTTTGGGTACTCACTCTAGGGTGTCTGAAGTACTAAATTATCAACGAGGTCTAAATCTACGCATGATTAGAAATCTTCATGGTGAACTTGGTATACCTGCCGATGTATTGATAAATAAGTACGATCTAAAAAAATCTTTTGAGCTTACCTAGAAAGTCTCCACAATTTTATTAGATGTTCCTTTACATTTCCATTTGAATTGAAAATTGATTTTCTGACATCTTTAGTACAATTATGTAAAATTCCCAGTACATCTCCCGATACGGGCACATAAAGCGCTTCTCATTTCCTTCCCGTCCTCGCGGGCATCTGATAAATAAGTGGTCATCTCCCTCCCTGATAGATCCGGGATTTGTCTTGTTTCATGTGCCTTCCTCCCCGCTCCCCAGTTGTTTCGCCTCCACTATTCCCATCTCCATCGTCGAATTCTTGATCATCTCTCCCAGGAATTCGTTGATGATCTCTTCTCGGGACGCGGGTGCTTCCGCTTTCATCGCCATCCTCAACCCTGCTGTTCTCAGCACTTCCTGGGCTGCTCGTATGCGTACCTGCATGTTCTCTTCTAGCATCGCTTCGCGCATCACGCCGATCGCCTCCGAGATTAGCCCGTTCAGTTCGTCCTGATGTGCTTCAAACATCACCTTCCGCCGCTGCGCCAGTCGGGTGCGGAAATCCGCGTCGTGATTGCGCCACAAATTGATCGTCTTTCGGGAGACCCGCGTGCGCTTTGCGATCTCCCCGTCCTTCATCCCGCGCACCACCTCGAAGCTTACCTCAAGGGAGGTAAGCGGAGATACCCACGCTCTGTGTGCCTTGTAGGCACTCAGGCGTGGGTAACCGATGCGCGAGGGGTATGTGGCAAAACTTCAAGCAGCATGCGAGGCAGGCAGAAACGAGGAGCGAAGCGATCGCATAGCATACCCTTGTGGTATCGCACAGCATACCCTTGCGGTATCGCACAGCATACTCCTGAGTATCGCGCAGCATACCCTTGGGGATCGCGCAGCATACCCTTGCGGTATCGCGCAGCATACCCTTGCGGTATCTCGGAGCTTCCCTCAAGAGAGGGATGCGTAGATACTCACGCCTGAGCGCCAACCAGGCGCGCAGAGTGTGGGTAACAGCAGCATACCCTTGCGGTGACGGATCTCGCATAAATCGCTGCCCTTATGACTGCATTTAGAACAACCTTGCCTCGCTTTTTTAGTTCACATTTTCAAATTGAAAATCTATGCAACAAGTACAAAAATATGGCATAATGTGTGCATAAAGTTAACTATTAATTAACATATTGCACACATGAGCGCAAAAAATTATTATCAAAAACTTTTTGAGATCGCAGAAAGCCAGGCTGGATATTTCTCTTCAAAACAAGCTGAAAAAGTTGGCTATTCAAGACCAAATCTTTTATATCAAACAGAAAGGGGAAAGTTTGCGCGAATTGCCAGTGGCATCTACCGGATTAATCTTTTCCCCAATTCGCCCTATGAGGATTTATTTATTGCTCTTTTGAAATCCGGGGATCGTGCTGTTGTTTCTCACGATAGTGCTCTTTCAGTGTACGATCTATCAGATTCCCTTCCTGGTGAAATTCATATTACAGTTCCGCGTACTTCTTCTCGTAGGCGAAAGGGAATTAAATATCACACGAAATCAATTACAGATAATGAAATCACTGTATATCAAGGATTGAAAGTAACCACAGTTCCCAGAACCATTATTGACCTGATTGGAAGTGGTTATGATCCAATACAATTAAAAAAAGCAATTATTGAAGCGTGCAATCTGGGGTTTACAACTGAAGAAAAGCTTCTGTTGCGTGCGGAAAAGAAAAGTGCCTCAATTCAAAAAAAGATGAATTTATACCTAACTAAACAGATATGAAATACAATTCCGGATCTTCCTTCCGTCAGGCATTAGAAAAACACATTTTGGACCATCATCATCAAACTTCAATTCCTATCCAACGAACAAGAAAATTGATTGTCTTTGAGCGCTTGATCGCACGATTAGTTCAAACTGATCCTCAGGATTGGGTGCTAAAAGGTGGCTTTATGATGGATCTGTATTTCAATGAAAAATCACGGACTACCAAGGACTTGGATCTTCTATATCAAAATAAAAAGAAAGATCTACAAAAACAATTGATAAATGCAGGTGAAATGGATCTGGGGGATTGGTTTACATTTAAAATTAGTCAGCCGATTTTTGCCGATAAGGAAATACCCGGGACATCTCGTTTCAATATCGGTGCTATGTTAGATAGCCGGCCTTTTGAAACATTCCACATTGATGTTAATACAAAGGACATACTATTTGAAGAACCCCAACCTTTATTGGTGTCTAGATTTCTTTCATTTGCTGGTGTAAAGCCGATTAAAGTTTTATGCTATTCTCTCACCCAACAAATTAGTGAAAAATTTCATGCACTAACCAGGAATTATCAAAGTGGTGAGGTCTCTCGTGTAAAAGATTTGATAGATGTGCTTTTAATTGCCAGTCAGCGGTCATTTGCTTCCAGCGCTTTGCGCGAATCGATTAAATTAACATTTGAACACCGGGCAGCCCACCCCATCCCTCTTTCGACGCCAAAGATAGCTAATATTTATTCCAAAGATTATTCTCGTTTATCAGCGCAAATCGGATTGTTGCAAAAGTCACTTAATGAAGGAAATCTGGCTTTAGAACATTTCCTGTTGCCTGTGATCAATTCAACTTCAAATCAAAGATGGAACCCAGATACCTGGAAATGGGAATAACAGATTGCTTGTCATCCGAACGATCCACATGAGTGGACTGTGAGGATCCATGCACACCGGCAGCATCAAGGTACACGAAGTGCATGGAGAGCTGAGCGTAGCGATCGCGTAGCATCCCCTTGCGGTATCGCGTAGCATCCCCTTGCGGTATCGCGCAGCATACTCCTGAGTATCGCGGAGCATCCCCTTGCGGTATCGCGCAGCATACTCCTGAGTATCGCGCAGCACTCCCTTGGGAGAGGATCTCGCCTTGCTTTCAATCACACCAATAAACTTTCGATACCTTTTCGGGCAGTTCTACTTCCCATTTGTAAGTGGGTCGCAATAATCCAACCGTTAACTCCCATCCCCTATATTAGGGGATGGGGTAGATCCGTCTTCTTGTCAATTTCGTTATTTATTTTTTCAACACCCTCTGATATTCAATTGTATAATGTTTAGTGAGAAATAACATAAACGTGATGTATCTTTTAGATAAATAAAATTTGGTAAAATCCTGAATAACGGTTATGATCACATTTCGCTGCACAAAAAAACTTCGTAAGTATTTAGGGATCGTCCCAATTGAGAATGTTCAACCCCCAACGGCATCATTGGGAGATTGGTACGCTAACCTCATTCCTACTTTTGCAGGAGACCTCATCTTATTCATAAGTGAGAAATCTCTTTTGACCGTTGCAATACCGATTTGGGAATTTGATCGTTTAGTGCCGCTTTTTCGCATTAGGGTCGCTAATCTATTATGGATGATTGGAATACCTCAAAAAATAATCGTTAGAGAATCAAACCATTTTGACCAGGTT
>JAUSPC010000037.1 GCA_030655835.1 Pelolinea sp. | reverse complement strand
TTGAAGCAGCAATTACCTGATGTGGATGATTCTATCCGCTATATAATTCCTGTTATGCTTGATAAAGCTTCTGTCGAAATCGGCCCATGGAGTGGATACAATCTCTTGGCACAGTACCTTGTTATTACATGTCATAAAAATAAATAAACAATATGTATAATTAACACAGTGTATTAGCTGAGAGAATTATTTTGTTTAAATTGGGAGGCAGTTTCCAGCACTTCTTGAGCAGCTGCTCGATTGGCCTCGCTATCACCGCCAAACATATGTGCCAATTCGCCCTGCCGGCGGACAGTATCCAGTTTTTCTACTGCTGTGACGGTGCGCCCATCAGTTACTTTCTTGAGTACATGGAAGTGCTGATGTCCGTAGGCGGCAAGTTGGGGAAGGTGTGTGACGCATAGAACCTGATGTGACCTGCCAAGCTGCCATAGTTTTTCTCCAACCACAGCACCGACGCACCCACCAATCCCCTGATCGATCTCATCAAAGATGAGGGTTGGGATCGTATCCGCATTTACTAGCACATTCTTAAGTGCGAGCATAAGGCGAGATGTTTCCCCGCCAGATGCGATCTTGACCAGTGGTTTCAGACCCTCACCTGGATTCGGAGCTATAAGGAATTCCGTATGGTCAATCCCGCTGCTGTTGAAGTCAACTTTTTCTCCACCACCGATCTCGATCCCATTCTCACTCGTTTTGTGGGTGATGGAGACTGAGAATCGTGCGCCAGCCATCTTGAGTTCGAGAAGTTCACCTTCTACCTGATCTCCCATTTCCCTGGCTGCTTTTTTGCGCGATTCGGATAAGGCGAGGGCTGCCCGGGTTAATTTTTGAAGCAGTTCTTTTTCCTGCTGCTCCAATTCTTCGATCTGTTCTTCTGTATGTGATATTTTCTCGAGTTTTTCGCGCGCAATGTCTGCAAAATTTAGTACAGCGGTTTCATCCGCTCCATATTTTTTCTTTAAAGTCGTGATCAGCGCCAAGCGGGTTTCTGTTTGTTCCAGCCGCTTGGGATTGTATTCGATCTGTTCGATATAATCCTGAAGGGTCAGGCTGGTGTCCGCAAGCAGGGCACTGATCGTTTCGCTTTGGGAAGCTAAATCCTCAAGTCCATGATCGATCTCAGCTAAGGCATGGATCGACTTGGCTGCATCCCCAAACATATCGCTTATAGATGGATTGTCGGGTGAAGCTTCCTCGAGCAGGGCATACGCATTTTGCGCCAAAGAAGCCAATTTCTCCGCGTTTGCCAGCCGGCTGAGCTCTCGGCGCAGTTCTTCCTCCTCACCGGGTTCTAATTTCGCGGCTTCGATCTCATGGATCTGGTATTGAAGGAGATCAGTCTGTCGGGCTGCATCTTGTTCCGCTTTCCGTAATTCATCGAGATCATCACGTACGCTTTTTATTGATTGAAAAACAATCTGGTACTGGCAGAGGATATCCTGATTATCTGCAAACCTGTCTAATAAGTTTAGATGATGGCGTATGGTTAGAAGTGATAAGTGTTCTGACTGTCCATGAATATCCACCAGGTAGCTACCGATCTCTCGCATGAAGGATACCGTCACCACGCGTCCATTTAATCGGGCGATATTCCTGCCCTCCCGCCGTATCTCTCGATTAAAAAGGATTTCATCCTCATTTTCCCGCAACTCTTCATCTTCTAAAAGTTGAAGGATCTTGTCCTTGTGTTGAATGGGGATCGAGAAAACAGCTTCGAGGTTTGCGCGTTCCGCATCTGCCCGGATCATTGTGGTCTCTGCTCTTCCCCCCATGAGTGCCTCGATCGCATCGAGCAGGATGGATTTTCCCGCACCTGTTTCCCCTGTAAATGTTGTAAGCCCTTCTCCAAAGGTTAATACCAACTTGTCAATAATTGCAAAATTCTCAATTCGGAGTTCTTTAAGCATAATTGTTGGTCTCTTAGAAAGAAATTCCCTTTAACCGATAATAAACCGAACCGGTAACCAGTACTGTATATACACCCTGCCATATCAAGGGCAGCAAAGCATAGATGCTGAATGCATCTGCTCTCAATCCATTGATCAATATCAGAAGGTCAATGGCAAGCAGCGGAAGGCTGCCAAGCAAAACTGCACCCGCTGTGACCAGAAAAAGTGTGTTTGATCTTCGGTTCTTAATAACTGCACGCGCTATACGCATAATAGCCATACCGATGAATGGGGTAATAAAAATGGTAAGAAACCCCAGTCTGCCAATAATATACGATCCGATATAAGAGAGAACTCCCGCGAGGATGGGAGTGAAAATATAATCGGATACCTGAGCAGTATTGAATTTTTTCTGTTGTCCGCGCACGCATGACTTACAGCGGTAACCGGTAGGTGTAGGAATTGCACATTGGGTGCAGATCGGCTGTTCGCATTGGTTACAACGAAGCAGGGTTTCTTTATTTGGGTGGTTTATGCAATAAAGTGTATTGGTTTCTGTCATTGAAATTATTCTATTCTATTATGCACCCAATTATACCTGCGCGATAAATTCAAAAAGTATGCCCTAACTAATTGGAAAAGAAGGATTGTTTTCCAGATACCGGTTTAATGTTCGGTAAAAAAAGCCGGGATCATGGAATCTGATAAACAAGGAATTATCCGAACTTGCTCCGACCCGAACATGATCTCCGCCATCAATATTTACGGGAGGGTGTCCGTCAATACTGAATACAGCATATGATGAGTGGACCCTGATTGTCACTTGCGCGCCTTCTGATAAGACGATGGCTTGATCGGGCGAGAGGTGCGGTGCAATGGGGACAATGATGATGTTACGGATATCCGGCGGCAAGATCGCCCCTCCGGCAGCAAGCGCGTATGCGGTGGATCCGGTTGGCGTTGCGGCGATAATACCATCCGCCACATAACTGGCCATGGGATATCCATCAACTTCGGTGGTCAAACGAACAGGACGAACGATCTGCCCACGGCAGACGACCACTTCATTGACCACCTGCCAGCATCCCAGACTTTTTTCTCCGCGGAAATGCTCTGCCTGGAGCATCATTCTTTTTTCTATTCTGTAATCCCCATTAAGCAGTCGCGGAAAATATTGTTTCCATTCATTACGCTGCAGTTCGATCAAGAACCCCATGGTTCCAAAATTTATTCCAATGATGGGTATCTGTGCTGATGAGCAAAGATGGCATGCACGCAGCATGGATCCGTCTCCGCCTAAAACGATGAGCGCTTCCGATTTTGATTCTAAGATGTCCCGCCGTATCTTTTCTTCCTGGATCGCCCCAAATACAGATACCTGCGCGCCCGCTTTTATTAAGTAGGCAGAGATCTCACTACTGATCTCAGCCACATCGCTGATCTGCTCGTTGAAGGCGATCCCGAAATTAGATATCTTTTTTTCCATTACTGATATAAATTATATGCGGTTAATCAAGATTTTCATAAACGCTGATCACAGATGTTCCGGTACCCGCAACCCGAACATCTGGATTTATGCTCATGTGATCTTTGCATTTCATTTTTACTCTTCTGAAATCTAATGCTTTCGATCAACCCCATCACCCGCTGTTCTAATTCCACAGTATATTAAATTGTAAATGTGCGGTTGCGGTAGCGCAGAATTCCATAGGGAGGACGTTGTTCATAAGCATTCTCTACTAAGACACAGTACGCGGCTAACTGCAGGATATGGCTATCGTAGGGCTGCTGGGCGCCCAGGATGATTTCACTTCCGCGGGGATGATGTGGCTGCCCTGCTTGATAAGATAGTCAGGTTTACCTGTAAGTTCGATGGCCGCATTATATAGCGGTTTCTGGGTTTTATTCCACACACCGGGGTCGGAATAAATGATCCGTCATTCCGGAATGCCCGTCTTTTTTAGCAGCAGACGCGAGATCGAGAATAGGAAGAAAGCAATGAGAGCAAGAATTCCCACAGTCAATAGAACGGGTGAAATGTTTTTCATGCGTTAGAAGATGATCATCTATTTGAGATCAAGGTACTCAAGAGAATGAGTAATACAACAACCAACAACCACGCGAGATCCTTGAGAAATTTCCCAATGCGCGAATGGTTGATATGCAGCTGATGAAAATTCTGCCCAGCCGCAAGTTCCGCTGTGTTGATCGGTTTGACTTTCTTTCGTTGGTACCACCATGCGCGCTGGCAGTATATGAATGTACAATCTCTGATGCGCGAATTGTGCGTTTACTGGGAGTCACGATTGATGATGCGTTCTTCAAACTCCTTGAGTGCATCCTGCATGTGCTGTTCGCGCAGGCTGAGCGTGAGGTCCGCCCTGGTTCGCTCGATGATGCCGCGTACCAGATCCGTTTGACGTCTTAATCCGTATGTGATCGCGTCCGGGTAATCCATCGTAACCAAAAGTGAGTAGATCTCATCCATCAGATAAAGCAGACGTTCGGCATCATCAGAGTACCCCTGTCGCAAAATATCCAGGCATCTGCGCCGCATCTCGCCAATTGTCTCAGCCAGGCCGCGCAAATAGGTGCTGTATTCCACTCCCAATTCTTCAGGAGTGGGTAGGGGTTTGTTTCCCAGAAAATCTATTGTCAAGCGCGCTTCCACGTATTCTTTTAACGAATCCTGGGTGTAGCCAGAAAAATAAAATTCCGGGAAACTCTTTAAAGATTCATGCAGACCAGCCACAATACTCACAGCGGCGGTCATATTTTCTTCAGCGTTTTCATGCTCATTACGGTGAATAGCGCGGATCGCGTTGGCCGCATGACGGGTCAATTTTCTGGTTTGTTTCAGCGCATCCTCACGTACCTGATGGCGTGCTTCAAAATCCTGATGAGCTCTATCAGTTAGGTCTGTAAACATATTTAATTTTCTTTTCTAATTATTATTTAAAATGGGATATCTTCGTCCCCATCTCCACCGCCGCTATCCGCAAAACCGTCAGTGCTGCTGCCTTTAGAAGAAAGGAAGCGGACAGTGCGGGCGTTTATATCATATGACGCTCCGGTAGATCCATCAGAGCGTGTATAGGTGCGGGGACTGCCGGTCTCTTTGTCTGGGCGAAGTTCTCCCTCGATCAAGACAGTGCTCCCTTTTTGTAAATATGTGTTCACGTTTTCCGCCTGTTTACCCCATACAGATACATTAAACCAGGTGGTTTCTTTGACCTTCTGGCCGTTGGAATCCGTATATTGGCGGTTGCTGGCTACGCTAAAAGATGTGACAGCGCTGCCATTGGGTACATACCGCATTTCAGGATCTTTTCCCAAATTACCTACAATGATGATCGTATGAAAACTCATGTTTACTTTCCTTTCTCTTATATAGAAAATAGATTAATTAACATATGAATATTATACGCTTTGTTGATTGATTTTTTAACTGGATTGGGTACTTTTTTAGTTGTTTTTAAGTTTATCCGGTTGCAACCGATATAATGTTATAATCGCAAAAAAGGTAATTGATATGACAAAGAAAATGCTGCGGACTTTAGGTCTGCTTTATATGATCGTTCTTTCGATATTGATAATGATCCCCACGATAGCGAGCGCACCACTCCCGCAGGCAGTGATCGCTACACCCACACCGCAGGCGGATGGACGCATCATCTATATTGTTAAAGAAAATGATACCTGCATCAGTATTGCCCTTCTGATGGGTATAGAAGAACAGGAGCTGCGGGACTTTAATAATCTTGTAGCGGATGACTGCAGTTTCATTTATGCCGGCCAGGAACTGCTCGTCGGCATCAAAGAAGAGGACACCCCTGTGCCAACTGCCGAGGTGACAGCTGCTCCAACGCCCACTCCCTTTAAAGGTAACGGCAGCATCTGTATCTTTTTATTCAATGATGAGAACGGCAACGCGTTAGCTGAAGAAACTGAGCTACCGCTCGCAGGCGGTGCAGTCAGCGTTACTGATCGACTGAACACGGTCAATTTAACGGGTACCACTGATGCGACCGGGGAAGCGATCTGTTTCACGGAGATCCCGGAAGGAGATTACAACATTAGTGTTGCTATCCCGGAAGGATACAACCCGACAACGGTAATGAATTACGCGCTTTCAATTGGCGCCGGGGAAGTATCCACCGTCGATTTTGGCGCGCAGCCCGGCTCTGGTTTGCGACCTGCTTTCAGCGAAGAGAATCCATCGCCTTTGCTGCTTGTATTGGGAATTTTCTTCATTGGTGCAGGTGTTGGATTGTGGTTTTACATGCGGAGAATGACAGGATAAGCACGTTTTATTTTCTGCCATAAAAATTTATAAAACAAGAAGATATCTCATCGTTTTTTAAAATGAGGTATCTTTTTTTTATGCGGTACGCTCTTCTTTCCAAATATCCCCTTCATTATGGTAGCCAGCCAATTCCCAGAAACCTTTTTTGTCTTCGGGTAGGATCTCGAGCCCGCGCAGCCATTTTGCGCCTTTCCAGAGGTACACATCTTTAAGGTCTTTTCGGCCGGGAATCGCTCCGACCAAACCCCTTAGAGGGTAACCATGTTCTGGTGTGAGCGGCTCACCTTCAAAGTGGGTGGCTAAAAGGAATGTGTCTGCCCGCATAATGTCGAGGGGAAGGTTGGTGGTGTACTCATTTTCCGCATGCTGAAGCAGATATTTTGCAGATGATTTTAATTTAACCAACCCCGTATCGATCAGCGTATTGAAGCGGACACCTTCCCAATTGGTATCAAATTTACTCCAACGGGTCACACAATGAATGTCAAATGATGCTTTGGTACGCGGCAGTTCCATAAAATTCTGCCAGGATATCTCAACAGGATCCTCCACCTCTCCCCAGATACGTAATGACCAGGTCGAAGTATCAAATGCAGGTATGGAGCCATAATGCAGCACAGGGAATTTATCGGTTAGCACCTGCCCCGGGGGTAATCTGCCTGCTTTACGCATAGCTATCTCACGCTTTTTTCTTTCCTGAGGATTATTGTTCATATCAGTTTTGAACCAATTATACCCATATCAAGAATGTAAATAATTCTATGAAGTGACTTAATTGACCTTTATGTACCCCTGGTTTACAATCAGATGCGAAAAGAAAAATTATGGATGAAATAACCCTGCCTCAGGAAATGGAAGACACAGAATTAGATGGATTGTCTGACTCCATTCAGGATGAAACTACACTGATCAACGCATTTTTGCTAAAGAATATCAGACACATTCTCCATGCACTGGCGGATCTGCAGGAACTGGACGGGCTTGAAGTGTTTATCAAACTTCCTGATGGGATGGAAGTGGAGCAACTTTTTCATGCAGGACATCTAGAAAAAATCTGGACAGCTGGCGCGTATTCAGGCAGCGATGGTCTTTTACGAAAGTACTTATTAAAGGGGGAAGCGCGCGTGATCAATTTGCCCAACCGAAGGACGGAAGAGCTAAGCCCCTTTTTGAAAGACAAAGCCTTCGGTCAGGTGCTTTGCCTTCCGATCCTTTTGAGGACCAAGCCAATCGGAATTATCTGCGCCGCTCATACCCGTAAAAGATTTCTCAATGATAAAGAAATGACCTTTTTTCAATCGGTCGCTGAATGGATCGCTGGATTAATGGATTACGAGTTTCAAAATCAAAGAATACGGGCGGAAATAGTTGTAGAAGAGCGTGAACGTATTGGGATGGATCTTCATGACGGGATCATCCAATCCCTATATGGGATCGGGTTGTCTTTGGAAAACACCCGGTTGGGTCAGACAAACGGGAAGAAAACCGGTGTTACCGAGATTGAAAATTCTATAAACGCATTAGAATCCGCGATATCGGATATTCGGGCATATATTTTGGATCTGCGTCCGCGTAAGCTTCGGCACAGTAATTTACTGGAAGGAATGAAGAGCCTGATCAGAGAATTCAGGGCAAATACGATGGTTGAAGTGGATCTGACCGGATCTCCTCAGGATGTGGATGGATTGGCACGTCCGCAGATGGAAGCGTTGTTCCATATCTTCCAGGAATCATTATCCAATACTGCCAAACATGCCCATGCTTCGAACGTGTCTGTTCGCCTATGGCGGCAGGACGACAGGGTGATGCTGCGTGTGAGCGATGACGGAACAGGATTTGAGCTTTCAAAACCAGACCACAGGATCGGGCATGGGCTGACCAATATGAAAGCCCGAGTGGAGGCGGTTGGCGGCGGGATCGAAGTTGTCTCGATCAGGAAGCAAGGCACGACGTTACGAGCCTGGATGCCGTATATCAGGGAAGAGGAAATTAATGGCTGTCGTATATAAACCCAGTGATCTGCAAAAAGCTGCCCAACGCGGAGAACCTTCTTACGTATGGCGGGCTGGACAGGAACGCCGATTGGCAATGATCCGGGAACATGGGGCGGAAAATGTGCGCGGGAAACTATTGGTTAATGGGTGCGGAGTGGGGGAATACCTGGCTCGTTTAGCGACCGATGCTGAATTGGCTGTGGGACTGGACATCGAATTACCGCGGTTACTGAACGCGAAGAAATCAAATGCCCATCTGGTGTGCGCTGCCGGAGAGCACCTTCCTTTCCGGTCAAAAGAATTCACGGCGGTGCTTAGCAATGAGGTCATCGAACATGTCGAGGACGATCGCTTGGCGATAAAAGAGAGCTCGCGTTCTTTGAAAACTGGCGGCGTATTCATTCTTTTTTGCCCTAATCGGGGATATCCTTTTGAAACCCACGGGGTATATTGGCGGGGTAGATATTATTTTGGGAACAAGTTATTCGTTAATTATTTGCCGTGCGGATTGCGGGATCGGTTGGCACCGCATGTGCGGGTTTATTCAAGAAGAGACTTGCACAAGTTATTCAATGGGCTTCCGCTGATTGCAGAATTAAAGACCACGATCTTTGGCGCGTATGACAACATCATTGAGAAATCCTCGTTCATCGGAAAAGTACTCCGCGCTATACTCCAATTTCTTGAAGCCACCCCCCTTAAACGGTTGGGTTTATCGCACTTCTGGGTTTTACGCAAAGAATAGAAGATCTTAATTTTAATTAATCAAGGCGAAAGTCATAGATCCCGTTTTCGACCGGGTATTCACGACCGCATTGATCGCATTTCAGGAGGGGCGGTGTGTCTGCAAGCGGAAAGTGCCCGCATGCTGGACAGCGAAAGAAAATGTCATCCGTCTGGGCTTCAATTTCATTTTTAACAAGGGTACCGAGAAAGATGCTGGGACTATAGGCAGACCAGGAAAACGAAAACTGAAGCATTTTTTCAAGAACGCGCATGACTGACAGCGGAAGCGTTTTTTTTAAGAACCCGGTACGTAGATAAGAAACTGACACCTGCTTTTTGATTAGGAAGCGGGTTTGTTTTAGCATTTCTTTGACCCGTGCGGGATGGAAATTAAAATTCAATTCAACGAATTCCACCTGATCACGATCAAATGGATTCCAGTCCTGCTTTTTAAATAGATATCTGAATACGGATTTAATATTTCTTTTATTCGCGAATTCAAGAATGAACACAGCGCTGTTGAAAAGACATGTGTTGATCTGTTCGAGCGCGATCACGGGGTCGGCTAAATGATGCAGCGTGCGAATCATTGTGGCGGCCGAAAAAACTCCCGGCGCGAATGGCATGTGGTACACATCCGCGGCTACAAATCTGTATTTCTTGTCATCACCCAGGCGATCTATCGCCCTTTGCAGTTGAGTGGTTGAATAATCCAAAAGTGTGATGCGGTCAAACCCCTTATAGCGGTGGGTGTTGCGGCCCGCTCCGGCGCCCAACTCAAGCAAATGACCGCTTCCTGAAGGCAGCAGCCGCTTGAGCGCAAGCTCTTCAGCGGCATCTTCATAGGCGCGATTACCCTGCTCCCAAAAACTTTCCTGATAATCAGAGCCTTCATAGTTGCAGACCGGTGGTGTTTTCATAGGGCAATTTTACCTGTATTATTATTTTTTTGAATTTGTTTGATGGAAATCCGTACAGAAGAAAGATAAAAAGATATAATCAGTTTTCATTATGTCACTACTCACAACTGTTAATTTGACCAAATCATACGGACCTGATGATATCTTCAGCGGGATCGCGGTCAGTATTCCCAGACGTGCGCGTGTCGGTATGGTTGGTTCAAATGGGGTCGGTAAAACGACCCTGCTGCGTATTCTGATCGGAGAAGAATCGCCATCTGAGGGAAGCGTACAGAAGACCAAACAGCTCAAGATCGGTTACCTTCCGCAGGAATCTGTGCTTGATTCAGAAAAAACCTTATGGGATGAATGCCGGATCGCCTTAGCCCATTTGGATAAGATGCGGGATCAGTTGAGAGAGATGGAAGCAGCCATGGCTGCGGGCAGCGCAGATGAAGATATGCTGGAACGATACAGCCGCCTCCAGAACGCATTTGAACGCAGGGGTGGATATATTTATGAGAACAAGATCGAGCGAACACTGACCGGATTGGGCTTTGAGAAGAGTGATTATAAAAAACCAGTCAACATTCTTTCCGGAGGCCAGCGAACACGAGCGGTATTAGCAAGATTGCTTTTATCTGACCCGGACCTGCTGCTTTTAGATGAGCCGACCAACCATCTGGATATTGAAGCGATGGAGTGGCTGGAAGGGTACCTCCGATCATGGGATGGGGCTGTCGTGTTGGTGTCACATGATCGGTATTTTCTTGACCAAACCGTGAATGTGATCTGGGAAATGACACCTGCGATGGAGATCTACCACGGCAATTACAGCGCGTATCTGCGGCAGCGTGAAGCCCGCTACGAACGCCAACTCAAGGAATTTGAGACACAGAAGGAATTTATTGAAAAGGAAGAAGAATTTATTCGCCGTAACATAGCCGGGCAGAACACGCGTCAGGCACAGGGCAGGCGAACGCGTTTGGAAAGGTTATTAAAAGATGCGAAATTAGCACCGCCAAAGAATACCAAACGCATGCATTTAAAAATCCAGGCCGCAGAACGATCCGGGGATCTGGTTGTGCGAACCTATGGTTTGAGGGTTGGTTATCAGGATGACCAAAAGGTGCTGATCCATGCGCCGGATATTATCCTCCATCGGCGGGAATGTGCTGCGCTGATGGGTCCGAATGGGGCGGGAAAGACCACATTCCTTAAAACTCTGTTAGGACAAATTCCACCTTTGGCAGGGGAAGTGGAGCTGGGAGGCAGCGTGCGGGTGGGATATTTTGCGCAGGCGCATGAGGGTTTACACGAAGATTGGACACTTGTGGAAGAGATCCAATCCACCTCGCCAAAGATGCTGGAAGCTGAGGTCAGGTCGTATCTGGCAAAATTCCTGTTTACCGGTGATGATGCTTTTAAGACGGTTGGCGTGCTTTCCGGCGGGGAGCGCGGAAGACTGGCGATGGCATGTTTGGCGCTGCAGGGTGCAAACCTTCTTCTGTTGGATGAACCCACCAACCACCTTGACCTGCCTTCACAGGAGATCCTGCAGCGTGTATTGGCGGAATTCGGCGGTACGATCCTGCTTGTTACACATGACCGTTTTCTTGTGGACGGGATTGCTACTCAGGTGTGGGAAGTACTCCCTGACCAGAAGGATATTGAGATCTTCAAAGGTGATTACAGCGAGTTGAAGGCAAAACAGGAACAGAAAAAATCGGCGGAAACAGCGGTGACACCGGAGAAAAAAGTATCGCATGACAGCCAACAGGATAAAAAGAAGAGCCAGCGCATTAACCCCAGGCGTCTGCGTGAGTTGGAAGCTGCGATCAGCGATCTGGAAGAAACCCTTGCGGAAATCGGAAAAAAATTAGAAAATCCCATTGAGGCATCAGAATCAATCGCAGATCTGGGCGAGAAGTATGTTTCTCTGGAAAAAGAGTTAGATCAAAAATGGCATGAATGGCATGCTTTATTTGAGAACTAAATAATTCGAGAGGCAGAATGAAAAAGAAAAGGGTCGCGTTATTAGCAAACCTGAAAATTAATGCCCCGAAATGGGAAGGCATATCTGAGGACCATTGGGATGATCTTGATTCCGAAAAGACGATCCAATCGCTGATCGAAGCCATTCAGTCAGGCGGACATGATTGTGAATTTCTGGAAGGAGATCGCACATTACTGCAGACCATTCCCAAATTCAAACCGGACATCTGTTTTAACATTTGTGAAGGGCATTTCGGTGATTCACGCGAAGCGCAGGTGCCCGCGATGCTGGAGATGCTGCAAATTCCTTATACCGGTTCACGGGTATTCACTCTGGCGCTGGCTTTGGATAAGCCAATGACGAAACGCATTTTGTGGTGGCACGAACTGCCAACCCCCGCATTCCAGGAATTTGACCGAGCCGATGAGCCGCTTCAGGACGACCTGAAGTTCCCTTTGTTTGTGAAACCCAGCAGAGAAGGTACCAGCATCGGCATCAGTGCAAAATCGATCGTAAAAACTGAAGATGAACTGAGAGAGCAGGTTAGATTTATCATTGAACGTTATAAACAGCCCGCATTGGTGGAATCATATATTGATGGACGAGAGATAACCGTTGGAATGGTGGGAAACCTGAATGGTCCGGTGGCCAGGCGGCTTCCTGAAAATGAAAATGCTCCCCGCATTCAGGCAGGACTCTATTTTCTGCCGCCAATGGAAGTAGATCTCAGACCGTATGAGCTGACTGATACAGTGTACAGCAACCGGTTGAAGGTGGCACTGGCGGATAAATTAAATTATCTTGCCCCTGCACCTCTTGATGATGACATGGTCGATGAGCTCAATTGGCTGGCGGCTGCTGTCTTCCGGGTCATGGGCGCTCTGGATGTCGCACGGGTTGATTTTCGGTTGGATGTGAATGATAACTGGAAACCGTATATCCTGGAGATCAATCCACTGCCCGGCTTATCTCCTGGTATATCTGATCTGGTAATCGAGGCGAAAGCAGACGGGATCGAGCATACGGAATTAGTGAATATGATCCTGGACGCGGGGATGAAAAGGAACGGGTTGATCTAAAGCGTTCTATCCGCTCAGATCAAGCAGTTTTTTTAATGGTTCGTCGTTGACGAAAATGCTCACGCTATCCACTGTGGAAAATTGCAGCGCGAGCGCGGAAAGCTGCTCTTCAATGCAGGGAATATCACATTCGCCGCCAAAGATTAGCGAGCCTGTTAATTCGATCACTGCTTTCCCGTTGATCACAGCGACATCTTTCAAAGTAAGTTCTGACAGATACAGCGCGTTGTATAACCCGGATTGGCCATATTGGAATTGTCCCTGCAGTTTGAGCAGCTCATTGATCGCTGCACGCAGGACACCCAGCGTTGGTTCAATGGTAATTTCAACCGGCACAAGACTGTCCCCGCAGCCGATATACTCACCGGATGCGCCGTTATCTCCCATTGCAACTAGATAGATGTTGACATGGTCAAGCCCGGCTGACCCCGGTGGTTGGGTTGAAGCAGTTTCCGGCGTGATAGTCGGAAGAGGTTCCTGGGTTGGGGTGTTCTGCAGGGGTAATGTTGGTTGTGGAAGTTTGGTGTCATCAGGCGTGTTTTCTGTGGACACCGGCCCGCATGCGAGTACAGTGACAAACAGAAGCCCGAGAAGGATGAATCTGTTTGCTCGTGTATGCATATTGCTTACGTGCCCCAATCGCGCAGGTAAAGGAAATCGTAACCGATGGTACGGTTGCTGAGCTTGGCGATGGGCGGCATAATGCGTTTGAAATGCGAGCGCTGGATGCGTTTGACCACTGTTTCAACAAACTTCTTATCAAAACCTTCCTGCACGCATTCTTCCGGTGTATAACGTTCATCCACCAGCAGATACAGAAGTTGATCAACGTCCGCGTATGTGAACCCCAATTCACCTTCGTCGGTTTGCCCTGCCCACAGGTCTGCCGTAGGGGCTTTATCTACAATGATATCCGGCACACCCAGAGCCCGTGAAAGCTGACGCACCTGGGTCTTATACAGATCGCCGATCGGGTTGAACGCGCAGGCGGAATCGCCAAAGAGCGTGGAATATCCCAATAGGATCTCGGTCTTGTTGCTGGTGCCGACCACCAATCCTTTGAATTCCACTGAGCGGTCATACAGCACGATCATCCGGCTGCGGGCCATGATGTTGCCCTGGCACATTTTTGACATGTCAGGAAATTGGTTGATCAGTCCATCAGCAATGGCGCCGATCGGGATGGTCGTTGACTGTACCCCAGTTTTATCGATCACGAGCTGGGCATGGTCCAATGAATCCTGGCTGGAGGTAGTATAGGGCATGCGTACCGCGAGCACGTTCTCCCCGCCCAGAGCATGCGCGGCCAGAAAACAGGACAGGGCGGAATCAATGCCGCCGGATACGCCAATCACCGCTTTGGAAAAACCAGCCCGGGTGGTTTCGCTGTGAATGAACCCGCTGATGATCTCGGTTGCCAGATCAGTATTAATATCCAGATTTTTCATCTAATTCTCCTGTTCATCGGCCGGACGAACTGCCGTCCCGGTTCAGTATGCGATTCAGTTCCCGCTGGGTCAGCGCGGTGCGTTCATCACGCAGCAGCGGAAGGCGGGATCGGCTGCGGTGCAGCTGATTGAGATCCAGATCACAGAAAGTGAGCGATTCATCTTCGTAAGGCGCTTTGGCGAGCAGGTCTCCATCCGGGCCAAACACAGTGGAACCGCCGGAAAAATGCAGCCCATCTTCATAACCAACCCGATTGCAGTGCACGACGAATGAGGTGAAAATGCTGGCGTAGGCCCGGTTGATGCTTTCAACCCACTGCGCGGTGCTCAACTGCGGAGCGCTGGTCAGTCCGCGACCTGGAGAAGCGGAGACGAAGAGAAAGATGTCCGCGCCATCCAGCCACAGCAGATAAGGCGGCGAGACGTGCCAAAAATCCTCGCAAATGAGAATGCCGACCCGCCCAAAGCGGGTATTGAAAGCCGCAGTAGTATCGCCCCATGCAAAAAAGCGTCCTTCATCAAACAGTCCGTATGTGGGGAGATACACCTTGCGGTGGACATGGGAAACTTCGCCGCGGGATAGATAGGCGCTGGAGATGAAGAAGCGATTGCGGAGGTCTTCTTCGACAAATCCAACCACCACATCAATATCCTGGCTGGCGTCCAATAGGCGCTTAAAAACCAAATCTTCCGGTACCGCCCGATGGGCAACGGTGGGAGCGAGGTCCTGGAGACTGTATCCAGTGAGTGATAATTCAGGAAAGACGACCAGATCCGCTTTCTCTTTGGACGCTTTTTCAATTTGCGCGAGATGTTTTTCCAGGTTGCTTTCGACCACACCCAGTTTTGTGTTGATCTGTGCCAGAGCTAATTTTAGTTTCAATCCAACCGCCTTTTTCCAGTGGCGCTAAAAATCGATCACAAACGCGCCGTCCTGATAAAATAATTCGCCATCTACGGTGATCTCGCCGCCATCGCGCAGATCGCAGATCATATCCCAGTGGATGGCAGAGTCATTCTGCGTCAACGCTTCTGGGTAGCCGTGGCCGACTGCCAGATGGAAGCTGCCGCCGATCTTTTCATCAAAGAGGATTTTTCCGGTGAAACGGTCGATGCCCTCGTTCGTGCCGATGGCAAATTCACCCAAAAAGCGCGCACCGGGATCAGTGTCCAGCTTCTTAAGTAGAAATTCTTCATTCTTATTGGCGCTGGCTTTGACGACCTTGCCGTCTTTAAACTCTAAACGTACGTTATCCACCTCAAAACCCTCATACATGGTTGGGTAGGTGAAGTGGACATAGCCATTGGCGCTGTCCTCGACTGGAGAAGTGAAGATCTCACCATCGGGCACATTTACCTGACAGGCGCAATTAATAAAAGGGCGCCCCTCAACACTGAGTGTCAGGTCGGTGCCGGGTGCAGTGACGTGCACTTGTTTCTTGCCCTTGAGCCAGGCGATGGCCTTATCCTGCCGTGCCGCAACCTTCTTCCAATACCCGACCGGGTCTTTAGGGTCAGGCATGCAGGCGGAATAAACAAAGTCTTCGTAATCCGTAAGACTCATATTGGCATCCTGGGCATAAGCATTGGTGGGGAAGAGGGATACGACCCACTTCATCTCCCCTTTTGCCTCACGGTCGATCATGATCTTGGACACTTTGGAGGCTTCCGCGTAGTAACTGCTGACGATCTCGGGGTCGAATTGGGACGCGAATTTTGTATTGTGCTCACCATAAACATATGCGCGCGCGTCAAAGGACTCGACCAGGTTCTTATATGGCAGGATCAGATCTTCATACATGTCTGGTGTTGCGTAGCGGAAGATGTTTTCGAAATATTCTGAATAGTAAGGGACATACAATGGGTAGGCGCCGGCCTGCAGGCATTTCTGCATGATAGCGCCCATGAGCGGCTCACCACCGGTCATTCCCTGAAGCATGACGCGCTGCTTGGGCTGAACTTCGAGGCTGAAATTGACCAACAGGTCTGCTAATTGATCAACGCGCGGGTCTTTCATTGTGTCTCCTGTAAAAACGAAATTTTATGTTTATATTTTACTCTAACGGACTTAATGGTAAACAACTGTGGATATGCATAATGACCTTATTTTTGATATGATAGATTAGAAGCTTTAATATGAAAGGTGGTTGGTATGGCAGAACTGACTTATTATGGACATGCCGCATTCATGTTGGAAACAGGCGGTGTCAAGATCTGGATTGACCCCTATTTAAAAGGCAATCCGACCGCGACCATCACACCGGATAAAGCGGAAGCGGACTACATTCTTGTGACGCACGGCCACGGAGATCATGTGGGGGATACGGTGGAGATCGCCGAACGCACGCTCGCGGTTGCGATCAGCAACGCGGAAATTTGCGCGTGGCTGCGGGAAAAGGGCGTACGCACGCACGCGCTGCACATTGGCGGCGGTCATGAATTTTCCTTCGGATATGTGAAGATGACGCCAGCATTGCACGGCTCTTCAATGCCTGACGGAAGTTATGGGGGCAGCCCGGGCGGATTTTTCCTGAGCCTGACAGACGGGTCGCAGTATTATTTTGCGGGCGACACGGGGTTATTTGGCGATATGCGCCTGATCGGAGACGAAGGTCTGGACGCGGCCGTGATCCCAATTGGTGATAACTATACGATGGGTCCAAAAGACGCGCTCAGAGCGGTTCAATTTCTACGCCCCAATATCGTCATCCCGATGCATTACGACACGTTTGATATGATCCAACAGGATGTACAGGCCTGGAAAGCACGCGTGGAACAAGAAACCGACGCGCAGGTGCTGGTGATGCAGCCGGGGGACAGCGCCAGCATTTAGAGCTTGATAGCTTTTGCGAGGATTTCGACCTTATTATCCTCAGAATTGAAACAATGAACAAAGAACAGAAAAAATTTTACCAGTTAACGGTACCTGAACGACTGGCACAACTGAAAGATGATGGATCGCTTTCGGATGCTGATCTTAAGGCGCTTTCTGGCAGTCCCGGGCTGACAACCGAGCAGGCAGACCACATGATCGAGAATGTGGTTGGTACGTACGCGCTGCCGATGGGTATCGCCCAGCATTTTCTGATCAATGGACGCGATGTGCAGGTGCCGATGGTGATCGAAGAACCGTCGGTTGTGGCGGCGGCGTCCTTTATGGCACGCCTGATCCGCTCGGGGGGCGGTTTCAGCGCAAGCGCAACCGCACCGGAAATGGTCGGGCAGATCCAGATCCTTGATGTGGATGACCTTGATCAGGCGATACATGCTCTTGAAGAAGCAACACCCGAATTATTAGAAAAAGCCGCACAGGCGGATCCGCTGTTGGTAAAGCTGGGGGGCGGACCGCGAGACATCACCCTGCGAAAAATTGAAGATTCTCCGATCGGCGCGTTCCTTGTGCTGCATCTGGTGATGGATGTGCGCGACGCGATGGGTGCGAACGCGATCAATACAGCTCTGGAACGCCTGACCCTGCTGGTGGAAAGCATCACGGGTGGGCGGGCGCTGCTGCGCATCCTGACCAACCTGGCTGACAGGCGCCTGGCGCGCGCGGAGTGCTCCATTCCTGCGGAGGCGCTCGCGTTTGGAGAGTATTCGGGCGAGATGGTGCGCGACCGCATCATTGAGGCGTGGGCGTTTGCGGCGGTAGACCCATATCGCGCCGCCACGCATAACAAAGGCATTATGAATGGTGTGGATGCGGTGGTGCTTGCAACTGGGAATGACTGGCGCGCGGTGGAAGCAGGCGCGCACGCATACGCGGCCCGCTCCGGGAAATATACCAGCTTGAGTACCTGGTCAAAAGGCGATAATGGTGACCTGGTTGGAGAACTTGAGATGCCAATGGCGGTCGGTACGGTGGGCGGGGCGACTCGTGTCCATCCGGCGGCTGCCGCTGTGTTGAAATTAATGGGTGCCAAGACCGCTGTGGATCTGGCTGAAATTATTATTTCGGTCGGTCTGGCGCAGAATTTGGGCGCGCTGCGGGCGCTGGCAACGGAAGGTATCCAGCGCGGGCATATGTCCCTGCACGCACGCCAGGTGGCAGTTGCGGCGGGTGTGCCTCAAGAACGGATCCATCCGATCGTTGAACAGATGGTCAAAGAAGGCAATATTCACGTTGACCGCGCGATGGAGATCATGGAAGAATGGAGAACGAGGTAAACCTGATGGCGGAAAAAGAAAAGGGATCGCTGCTTCTGAAAACAATTCGTCCGGTGGGGATCGTGGGCTACGGCGCATATATTCCACAGTACCGGCTGCCTGCGGCGGAGATCGCACGGGTGTGGGGTCAATCTGAGAAAGCAGTACCTATTAAAGAAAAGGCAGTCCCCGGATTGGATGAGGATACCATCACGATCGGTATTGAAGCAGCGCGCAACGCGTTGGCGCGTGCGGATATAGATCCGGAGCTCATTCGCGCTGTGTGGACAGGGTCCGAATCGCATCCATACGCGGTGAAACCAAGCTCGACCATCATCGCGGAAGCGATTGGCACATCCCCCCATATCCAGGCGGCAGATCTTGAGTTCGCCTGCAAGGCGGGCACCGAAGCGATGGTAATGGCTATTGGGCTGGTTGGCTCGGGCATGGGCGATTTCGCGCTTGCGTTGGGTGTGGATACCGCCCAGGGAAAACCGGGCGACGCATTGGAATATACAGCCGCTGCGGGGGGCGCGGCTTTTGTGATCGGACCGGCTGAAATCGCACTGGTAGAAATTATTTCAACCTATTCTTATGTGACCGATACGCCGGATTTCTGGCGGCGGGCCTACCAGCGCTACCCGGAACATGGGCAGCGCTTTACCGGAGAACCGGCGTATTTCAAACACATGCATACTGCGGCGCAAACCATGATGGACGAAAGCGGCACAAGCGCGCAGGATTACACATACGCGGTCTTCCATCAGCCAAATTCCAAATTTCCTCGAAGCGCGGCAAAAAAGCTGGGTTTTACGGATGAGCAAATTAAGACTGGACTGCTCTCCCCTGTGATCGGCAACACCTATGCGGGCGCGTCCCCGGTGGGTTTGACGGCGATCCTGGATGAGGCGCAGCCCGGAGACCGCATTCTGATGGTGTCATATGGCTCTGGCGCGGGCTCTGATGCGCTGGATCTGCGTGTAACTGACCGTATTGCTGAGCGCAGACATGCTGCGCCTACGACAGCGGAATATATCGCCCGGCGGATCGAAATTGATTACGCGACCTATACGCGCTACCGCGGGATACTGCAAACACGCTAAGGATATCTGAGATGGAAAAAGTCTATATCGCTGGCATCGGACAGACCGCGGTGGGAGAACTGTGGAAGCGTTCATTGGAGAGTCTCTCTAACGAGGCGATCCAAGGCGCGCTGAAAGAAGCGGGCAAACCGGAAGTGGACGCGCTGTATGCGGGTAATCTGCTGGCGTCTGCCGCATCCAGCCAGGCAAATTTGGGGGTCAAGATCGCCACCAATTCAGGTTTGGATGGGATAGAGACAATGACCACGGAAGCTGGAGAGGCATCCGGCGCGGCTGCGCTGCGCCTGGGATATCTGGCGGTGAGGTCTGGCTATGTGCGCACTGCACTGGTCGTGGGGGTTGAAAAATACACCGATATAGTGGGCAGCAGTGTGGAAAATGTGATCTCGCAAACCATGGATTACGATTTTGAAGCGATGCAGGGCCTGACCCCTTTGGGGCAGGCAGGGCTGCTGATGGCACGCTATCTTGACTCCTATCACCCACCGCGCGAAGCGTTGGGCGCGCTGCCGATCCTGGCACATGCGAATGCGATAAATAACCCATATGCCATGTACCGCAGAGCCATTTCCACTGATGCTTACCATAAAGCGGGATTGGTGTGCGACCCACTGAACTTGTATGACGCGGCGCCGTACGCCGATGGGGCAGCCGCGCTGCTGATCACGTCTGATGAAAAGCTAAGCCAGACAGCCGAAAAAGCACCGATCGAGATCACCGCTTCCACCTCAACCATCGACGCGCTGGCGCTGCATGACCGGCCGGACGCGCTCGCTTTCAGCGCGGTGACCATATCTGTCCAGAAAGCACTCGCTCGGGCGGGTGTAAGCTGGAGCGAGATCGACCTGTTTGAACTGTGGGACGCGTATTCCATTTTTGGTATCTTGAGCGTGGAAGCGTGCGGGCTGGCAGCGCACGGAGAGGGCTGGCGCTGGTTAGCGGAGGACGACCATTCTCCGAAAGGCAGGCTGCCCCTGGTAACGATGGGCGGAAACAAGGCGCGCGGTTTCCCGCTGGGCGCGGCGGGAGTCTACCAGGCAGTGGAAGCTGTTCAGCAGCTGCGCGGTGAGGCGGGGGCGAACCAGGTGGACGGGGCAAAGACCGCCATGATACAGGCGATGGGCGGCCCGGCGTCGAACGTGATCACGCACATCTTCTCGAAACTGTAAAAATCTCATTTATTCGAAAAAACCATCTTGATAGCTTCTGATAGAAAAATATCCCTAAAATAATGCTTAATACAGTTAAAGATATAGGTGTGAAATGGAAATACCTCGACATTGGCGGTTACAAAAACAGCGCTACGGATTGGTGGGCGAGATCTGCCCGCACTGCAGCGCGAAGATCTTCCCGGCGCGGGACGTTTGTCCTGAATGCGGCGGCGAAGCAAAAGAACCGTTCCGCTTCAGCGGAAAGGGCTCCATCTATTCCTACACCGTGATGAACAACGCTCCGGTTGGTTTTGAGCGCGGGCTGCCGTACACCATCGCACTCGTGAAGCTGGATGAAGGTCCGACTGTGACTGCTCAATTGACCGACCTGGGTGCGAATAAAGTCGAGATTGGCATGCCGGTGCAGATGGTGACGCGCCGCATCAAAGAAGACGGCGATGAGCGCGGCATGCTCATTTACGGGTATAAATTTCGCCCAGTGATGGGATAAATAATTCTTAAGATAATGCGGCGCTCTCCGGAAACGGAGGGCGTTTTTTGATTTTATGGCATAATTGAAACGTATCATGAGTCCGTATAATTAATAGTTGGGCGGCCTACCCAAAAGGAACGAGGCAATATAAACAAAAGGGCACAAATTTCTGGATGTGCTGGAAAGGATATTTACATGACCAATCGCCCTCTCTCAGTCTCCGCAGCATTGATCTTTATTTTGCTTAATGCCCTCGTTTGGCTCGTGCTCGGTGTAATCATTGCTGCCGATGCCCATCCTGCACTTCCAGATGTGCCTCTCATCAAGGGGACAATGGCTTTCCTGGCACTTGCCACCGCTGGCATCTTGGTGGGGCTGTTCATTTTTCTTGGTAAACATAGCCGAATTGCTTATTTCATCACGTTAGGGCTCTTCGCTGCTACCTCTCTCCTAAGCATCTTTGATCAGTTCGGGTTGGCCGATCTTGTTATCCTCGCCATCAACATCATTCCGATTATTTTGCTCATCAAGGATCGAGCCTGGTATCTTCAAGTAAGACCTCGCGCTGTGAAAAGCAATTGAGCCGCTCAACCATTCCGTTAGGTATTGTGGGAGTAATGCTTTAAATAGATTGCATCACGGATTTGGTCGAGCAGTTTTCTGGATTTTGGAGTTAATGGATCGCTCATGGATGATCGAATCAGAAGAATGTAATATATAATTATTCTTAAGGTTGGATTACAGTTGTATATTCGAGATAATCAAGCGTTTTTACAGTGGATTGGTTGGTTATATGGGTTAATTGCAGTGTATCAAGAGTCCGTATAATTATTAGTTGGCGCTAAAAACAAGGAGAAGGAGAGATGGGTTTTTACATTCGCAAAAGTTTACGAGCGGGTCCATTACGTTTTAATTTATCGAAATCTGGCATTGGAGTTTCGGCTGGCATAACAGGGTTCAGAGTAGGAACTGGCCCACGTGGAAACTATGTTCATGTTGGTCGAAACGGATTGTATTATCGAACAACACTTCCTAGTGGCACTCATTCACCCGAATCGCAAAATAGTTCTCGTATAAGCCCACGTTCAAATCAAAGTAGCACTGTTGATATGCGCGAAATTGAGAGTGCAAACATTTTGGATCTCAAAGATAGTACATCCTCTGATTTATTATCGGAAATGAATGACAAACAACAAAAAATGATTGTGTGGCCTTTTGCAACCATGCTTTCAACATTTTTGCTGATTTTTCTAATAGCTCTTAAGGCTCCTGTTTGGAGTATGCTAATTACAATTCCAGTAGCTGGAATTGTAATATTCTTGATCCATCGCCATGATCAATTATCAAAAACAACCATCCTCTTTTATGATTTGGATGAGGAAGCAGAAAAAGCATACCAAGCACTACACAATGCAATTCAAGATTTAGCTCTTTGTGAAAAATCCTGGCATATTTCTTCATCAGGACAGATAACAAGTTTACTCGAGTGGAAGAGGCAATCAGGGGCAAGTCAACTAGTTAGCAGAAATCCTATAAAGTACTCATTTTTGGCCCCACCATATGTAAGCACTAATCTTTCAATTCCAACAATTCCTGTTGGAAAATTGTTCCTATATTTCTTCCCAGATTGTCTTTTTGTTTACCAAGATAAACAGTTCGGCGCAGTTTCATATTCTGATCTCAAAGTTGAGTTAGGAAATAAGAGATTTATTGAAAATGAATCTTTGCCTACCGATGCTAAAACTGTCGATACTACTTGGCGATATGTAAACAAGAGTGGCGGGCCAGATAGGCGATTTAAGGATAACAGACAATTACCGATTGTTCTTTATTCGGAATTATTATTCAAAAGTAATA
Organism: Pelolinea sp.; assembly: GCA_030655835.1. Lineage (GTDB taxonomy): Bacteria > Chloroflexota > Anaerolineae > Anaerolineales > Anaerolineaceae > Pelolinea. The sequence continues at coordinate 12,566 of JAUSPC010000037.1, read as the reverse complement.
GTGGACTAAATGGGTTACTACAATTATCAAAACCCGATATGGGAAAAAATCTTTTAGAAGCCATAGAGAAAATTGTAGCTACGCAATTATAAGCACAAAAAAGCGCCTAAAAAAGTGTACACACCTTCGTTACACTTCGGCAGGTGGGAGCCCCAGCGCAGGAGCGCTGGGATGGGCGATCCCATCCGTTGCTCTCCTGGGACAAGTGTGGCCGCAGTGGGCTGCTCACTCGCCCAATCGTTGTCGCGCTTCGCGCAAGCAATTTTCCCTGGATAGTCCACCCATCTGCCAGTATCCCGCAAAATGCACGCGGGACTTACGTAAACCGTTGGCTTTCTGACTAGGAGTGTCAATTTAAGTGAAGGTATTTAACTGATTAGCAGAGGTAGAAAATATAAATCGTTTCATATAAAATAAGGTATTCTATAAAACAAAAATAAAATTAGATTAATAAGGCAGGTATAAAATGACCCATCGCATCGCATTGGTGACCGACAGCACGTGTGACATCCCGCAGGGGTGGCGCAAAAAACATGAGATCACGGTGCTCCCGCTAACGATCGTGTTTGGTGAGGAGCAGCTGCTGGACGGCGTGGATATCAGCGCGGTGGCGTTCTACGAACGGCTCGGGACAGACCCGCACCACCCGACCACTTCGCAGCCGACCCCCAATGATTTCACGACCATCTTTAAAAAGGTGATGGACGCGGGGGCGGAAGAGATCCTGTGCATCACCATCAGCAGCGCGATGAGCGGGACAATGGCGTCTGCAGTGAACGCGGCGGCGGATTTCCCGATCCCGGTGCACGTGATGGACAGCCGCAACAACTCGATGGGGCTGGGCTGGCAGATGATCGCTGCTGCTCGGGCGAGGGAAGCAGGCGGCGGAATGAAAGAAATGCTTGCCGCGGCGGAACAAATCCGCGACAGGATCGTGTACTACATCTCGCTGGATACGATCGAATATCTCAGTAAGGGCGGGCGCATCGGTGACGCGGTCAAGTGGGTTGATTCGGTGCTGCAGATCAAACCGCTCATCACAGTGAAACGGGATACCGGCACAGTGGGGATCGGAATGCCTTCGCGCTCGCGCAAGATCGGGCTGCAGAACCTGTATAAGACCTTTTTCAAGCAGCTGGACACCACTAAACCCATGCATATCACCGTCCTGCACAACAATGTGTTGGTGGACGCGGAGGAAATGGCCGCGCGCATCAAAGCGGAATACGATCCGGCAGAATTATTCATCGAGATCGTCAACCCCATCCTGGGTGTGCATACCGGTCCGGGCGCTGTGGCGCTGTGCGGATATTCGGAATAATTCGTTCAGCGGGGGGTATAATTGCCCGCGCTGAATAAACCATATTAGAAAGAAAAAGGACCTATGACAGATAATTTAAACAAAAATCAGTATGACGCCGTCCCGGAAATGACGCTTGACGCTGATAAAGAATACAGCGCGGTGGTGAAGATGGAGAATGGAAATTCTTTCACGATCGGCATGCATTCGGAAAAAGCACCCATCACTGTGAATAGTTTTGTGTTCCTTGCGAAAGAGGGGTTTTTCGACGGCGTGACCTTCCACCGCGTGCTGGACGGATTTATGGCGCAGGGCGGCGACCCAACCGGCACTGGCTCCGGCGGGCCGGGGTATCAATTTGTGAATGAGAATTCTGACCTGAAGTTCAATGCAGCTGGCGTAGTGGCGATGGCGAATGCCGGACGCGACACGAACGGCAGCCAGTTTTTCATCACCTTTGGGGCGACTCCGCATTTGAACGGAGGTTACACGATTTTTGGACAAGTGGTCTCAGGCATGGATACGGTCAACGCGCTTACCCGCCGCGACCCATCCGGCAGGCCGGAACTCGTTGGTGACACGATGGAATCGGTTACGATCATCGAAAATTAATTATTAAATAAGGTGTTTATGGATGTACATATACAAGAAGTCCATAATAAAAAAGAATTAAAAAAGTTCGTAGATTTCCCGCATAGTTTGTATGCGGGAAACGCGTATTGGGTACCGTCCCTGCGTTCTGATGAGATGCACACGCTTGACCCCATAAAGAATCCCGCTTTCGCGTACTGCGAGGCGCGCTGCTGGCTGGCTTATGCTGAAAACAAGGTGGTGGGGCGCATCGCCGGAATTATCAACCGCAGGCATACCGAAAAATGGGGCCAGCCCTATGTGCGCTTTGGATGGTTTGATGTGATCGATGATCCCACGGTAACGCTGGTGCTATTAGAAAAAGTGGAAAGCTGGGCGCGTAATGAAGGATTGACCGCCGTGCACGGGCCAATGGGATTTACCAACCTGGATCACGCCGGGATGCTGATCGAAGGATTTGAAGAATTAGCCACTCAGGCGGCGGGATACAACTACGCCTATTACCGCGACCATATGGAGCAGGCCGGGTATCAGAAAGATGTGGACTATCTGGAATACGAGATGCCCATGATCGAGGAGATGGACCCCAAGATCAGTAGACTTTCCGAGCTGGTGTTGAAGCGCAACAATCTGCATTTGCTGGAAGTGAAGCGTAAAAAAGACCTGCTGCCATACGCGCGTGAGCTGTTCGATATGCTGGGCGCGGAGTATGAGCATTTGTACGGAGTCGTGCCATTGAGCGAGGAACAGATCAACGCCTATATCGAGCAGTATTTTGGCTTTATCTCTCCGGAATTTGTGCCGGTCATTGTGGACGCGGACGGACGCATGGCCGCTTTTGGTGTGACGCTTCCCTCGCTGTCCAAAGCGCTGCGGCGCTCAAAAGGGCGCTTATTCCCGTTTGGCGCTGTGCATATCCTGCGGGCGCTGAAGAAAAATGACCGCGCGGACCTGCTGCTGGTGGCAGTAGCGAAAAAGTATCAGGGCAAGGGCGTCAACGCGGTGCTGATCAACCGCATGTTTGAAGTGTTCCGGGATTTCGGGATCAAGAAAGTGGAATCGAACCCGGAACTGGAATCCAATATTGCCGTGCAGGCGCAGTGGAAGCATTTTGAGCGCCGCCAGCACAGGCGCCGGCGCATCTTTATCAAGCATCTGAGTGCATAATAACGCAATCCCATTTTCAAATAAATCTTGATATTAATGAAATACTGATAGAAATTATTTATTGATTAGAGTAGAGTTATTTAAACATAAGAATTTAATTAAGAGGATCTATCATGGAATATAGACATTTGGGGCGTGCTGGCGTGCGTGTGAGTGAATTATCCCTGGGTTCGTGGGTGACTTTCCACACCCAGGTGAATTTGGATGCGGTGGTGGAGATGATGGCTGCGGCGTATGACGCGGGGGTCAATTTCTTTGACAACGCGGAAATTTATGCCAAGGGCGAATCTGAAAACGTCATGGGCGCGGCGCTGAAGAAATTAGGATGGCGGCGTTCCAGTTATCTGATCTCGACAAAGTTCTACTGGGGGCTCAATGAAGGTATTAATGAAAAAGATACCCTTAACCGGAAATATTTATTGGAAGCTATTGATGGCTCTTTGAAGCGCCTGGGATTGGAGCATGTCGATCTGGTGTTCTGCCACCGGCCGGACCCCTCTACCCCGATCGAAGAAACGGTTTGGGCGATGCATACTATCGTGGAATCCGGAAAAGCTTTTTACTGGGGTACATCAGAATGGTCTGCTGCGGAGATCGTCGCGGCGATCGAGATCGCCGACCGGCACCATCTGCATAAACCGGTCATGGAGCAGCCGCAATACAACCTGTTCCACCGGGAACGCTTTGAGGTGGAATACGCGCGCCTGTTTGAAGATTATGGATACGGCGCAACCACATGGAGCCCGCTGGCGTCCGGACTGCTGACAGGAAAATATAATGACGGCATACCGGAAGGTTCACGCGCAACGTTGGATCATTATGACTGGCTGCAGGATTCGGTTACCGATCAAGGGCGCTTGGATAAGGTCAAGAAATTATCAGACATTGCCAATGATCTGGGAGCGACCACGGCGCAGTTGTCCATTGCCTGGCTGCTGAAGAACCCCAACGTGAGCACAGTCATCACCGGTGCCAGCCGCGTGGAGCAGCTCCATCAGAATTTAAAAGCGGTGGATGTGGTTGAAAAACTGACCCCGGATGTGATGGAAGCGATCGAAAAAATTCTTAAATAATTAACCTTATCTAATATAGAGATCGCCCTCTTATGAGGGCGATTTTTAATAATATAGGGTTTACTTAGAAAGGCATGACAAACTCAATCCCAGTAGTGAGAAAAATTAAGAATGGCTGTGGTTTTTGGCAAGGGTGAGATCGCATTTTTTACGGAATGATCTAATAAGATTGAGTTATCTCAGAGCAAGAACCTAAGGATAAACTCCCTGTTTGTTGAGTTCCTCAATACAGGAGTCAAATCCGGGATGATATTCCAGACAGGTGCTGAAATCCTCGACTCCGCCCTGTTTGTCGCCGACCGCGATCTTGGCCATTCCGCGCCAATAGTAGCTTTCCTCGAGAGCTGGTTCATCGTCGCGCACCATTTCGATCGAGTTCTCCGTGGCGAGCTTGATCACGTCCGTGTAACGCCCGGTGTAATAGTAGGCAAAGAACGGTCCGGTCTGATACCACAGGATGCGGTATGGCACAGAGATGCCTTCCGGCAGGTCATCATACAGCGCGAACGCCTGGTCATAGGCATCAGCCGCGCCTTCGTAATCGCGCAGGTTGACCAGATTGGTACCGTAATTGAAAATGGCGAAGAAGCGGTCCACATCGGTTAACTGGTAGATCTCATCCTGTGCTTTTTTAAGCGCGTTCTTATAATTCTGGTTCACGTCCGCGTTATCTCCTATCAGATTAAGGACGTCATTTTTCTGCGTCTCGGGAAATACGACCAGATAGGTGTAATTGAATGAGCGCCATTCACTGATCAATGTTTCGTACGGCTGCTCATAATCAGCCTGAATGTAAGAGTCCTGCGCAATGAAGAATTCTTCCCGGTCATTGTAGCCGTTGAAAAGCTGGTAATGCCCCATCCAGGTGATGTGAAAACTAATATCGCGGAATTGAGGCCCTTTTTCCACCACCACAGGGTAACCTGCCGCGATCAAGCGTTTTAGCGTATCCAGGTTGCCGCCCACACGGACAAGCGCGCCCAGTCCGGGCTGTTGGTCGGCGAAAGCCGCCATTTCATAAGGCATGACATTCTTATCCAGCTTATAGGGTTTTATAGCCCGCGCCGCGTCATCATGCGTCCCCTCCCAGCCCCACATCGAAAGCTGCATGGCGATATTCGCCGGCCCGCAGTAATTCCAGCGGTTGTGCTGTGAAAAATATTCGCCGCGCACGAGTTCGAAGGTCTCAGGGATCGGGGCGAACGTAGCTGTTGGGCGCAGGATCTCGATCGGAGCGTCTTCTCCAGTTTGTTCGCTATCCACATTTGGACTGGGGAGAGCGTCTGGATCGGGTGTGCCAATTGGTTCAGATGAAAAAACAACCTCTTGCGGTGGATTCAGCCATACCCTTGCGCGGATGATCCAACTATTGAGGCGCCAACCGATTTTTTCCTGGAAGGTGGGGCTGAGGATCAATGCGTAAGAGATGATGGTAGCCACAGAAAGTAACGTAACGATAATAAAAAAGCGTTTCCGCATTAGGCGATTATATCATTCCGTGTGGTAATTAGGATAAATATTGTCCAAATTAATTTTTGATCGCGGTAACTACCAGGTTGCCGCTTTTTTCCGGGTCAAACATACTGGCTTCCATTTTTCCGAAGCAGGAAAGCTGATGAAACCCTGCTTTTTCAAGCAGCGGAAGGAGTATTTCCTGTTTCAATGGAAATAAACGGGTTGTGGAGACTTTTTGGGTCCAGATCTCGTTTTCACCCTTATGTAATCGAAAGATGTTGAACGTGATCAATCCATCCGGGTCAAAATCATAAAAGCGCAGGAACAGCCATTCCTGACTGCCTTCTTTATACGACTGGAGCCCCTGCCAGCGGTTATGCTCTGCCATGACAGCATCAAAATTACGGTTCTGAAGCAGGAGCATGCCGCCCGGGCGCAGGCAGGCAGCCATATCTTTCAGAGCGGCTAGTATTTCATCGGGAGAGAGTAAATGCGGAAGGGAATTTCCCAGACAGATGAGCACATCAAATGGATGGAAGTTTGAGTTCATGTATGCCTGTTCCAGATCTCCAAACCCCACTGGCTTTAAGTCCACATTCACCTGTGCAGCGCGCGTGTTCTTTTGAGCCTTTTTGATCATCTCCGGGCTGATGTCTGCACCGGACATCTCGCTGCCCTCTTTCGCGAGAGCAATGGCGTGCATACCGGTTCCGCAGGCGGCATCCAATATCCGCAGAGGATGATCGGTTCCAGACTGGATGATGAGCAGCTGCTCCTGAATAAAAGGCATTTCAACCAACAGTCGTTCTTTCCAGTTCACGAAGCGGTCGTAATCGGTGCTGAACCCATCATAAGATGCTTTGGCCATATAGGTATTTTACCGAAGAAAGAGTTTATTGGTACTTGATCAGAACTAATCGCCTTCTGTTGTGGTGGTTGTGTTATTTACAGAGATGACTTTGGCTGAGATCATCAGCGTCCCCGTCATTAACGCAACGATGAAAAAAGACGCCCGCAATGAGAATATTTCCGCGATCGTCCCGATCAGAGGCGGGCCAACCAGGAAACCAACATAACCGATGGTTGCCACACCGGCGATGCCTGTACCGGGTGGAAAACCCGGCAGGTTGCCTGCGGCACCAAACAACAGCGGAATGATATTTGCCAATCCCAAACCGGCCAACCCAAACCCGGCGATTGCGATCCATGGATTACTGGTTAGAACGGCTGCCGCAAAGCCCAACGCGGCGGTCAAACCGCCCGCGCGCACAATGGCTGCCGGTTTCCATTTGCTCGTCAGCCAATCCCCGAAGACGCGTCCGAGAGTCATTGTTAATGAGAAAGCAGCAAAGCCCAGCGCTGCTGTGGACGCATTGGTCTGCAGCACATTTTTCAGGTAGACCGCGCTCCAGTCCGCGGACGCGCCTTCGCCTATCGCAGATGAGAACGCGATGGCGCCCATTACCCAAAGAGCGCGCTCCGGCAGACGGAAAACCGTGCCTTTCGCTTGTGTGTCCGCTTGAGTAGGCTGTAGATGCTGGTATATAAGCACAACGATTGCGCCAAAAAACAGCATCACCAATATGAAATGAAATAGGACGGGTATACCGGGCAGCGCCGCCATACCGGCTCCGACCAGGGCACCTGCAACACCCCCCACACTGTAGCCGGCGTGGAAAGACGACATCATCGGCTTGCCCGCCGTTCTTTCGACCAGCACTGCCTGCTCGTTCATAGCCATATCCATTATGCTGATCCCACCGCCAAATGCCAGCAGAGAAGTGAACAATAGGAGCGGATGGGATGCCAGCGATAAGATGGGTAGGGATAAGCAGCTTATCAAAGCAGCGATCAGTAGTACTTTCCGGCTGCCCATGCGCGCGATCAATCCGCCAGAGATCAGCAAGGCCAGGAGCATACCGCTCGACAACCCAAGCAATACCAGTCCCAGCGCACCTTCACTCAAGCTCAATTTGCTTTGCATGGCGGGGATCCTGGAAACCCACGTTGCCATCAGCGCACCATTGGTAAAAAAAGCCACCAACACAGCGGCTCGGTCTTTGTTTGAGTATTGTTTTTTATTCATATAGCAAGCCTTAAATAGTTTTTCAATTATGATTGATTTCTGTGATGTATCATACCGTGGATATTTTAATCGTATTTTTCGAAACCATATTTTTAGATCATCGATAGGGATTGATTATTCAAAAACTAATTTTCCCGTTATAAAAGATATTTCTACGGACAGCCGTTCTTCCCGGTTTAGAAATGGTCAAGATCTTGACGGAGGTTATTTTAATTTTATTTTTTTCACATCACGATCGTTCCTGAATTTCTTCCCAAATGTAAAATAATGTCTTAAAAACATCAAGCGCACGTATGTGCGCCTGAGTAATTGTGATTTAGTGAAGTCTATGCTTCACGGAATTCGCCTTCTACTACATCTTCTCCGTTTTTATCGGGGCTGTTTTCAGATTGTTCTTTCTGGGCCGCTGATTGCTGCACCAGCGTGGTGTAGATCTGCTGTAGTTCGTTGGTCAGGGTTTGAATGGCTGACCGATCGCTGCCTTCCATAGCGTTTTTCAATGTGATGAGTTTGGCATCCAGATCCGCAGTTTTAGCTATGTTTTGCTCCTTGAGTGTTTTTTCGATCTGGTAAATAACCGTATCTGCCTGGTTACGGGCATCAATCACCGCGCGCCGCTCAGTATCTGTCTTTTCGTTTTCCTTGGACTCCTGCACCAGCTTTTCCACTTCACTATTGTTCAGGTTGGTGGACGCTGTGATGGTGATCTTCTGCTCTTTGCCGCTGGCCTTATCTTTCGCGGTCACGTTCAGAATGCCGTTGGCGTCAATATCAAAAGTTACTTCGATCTGCGGCAGCCCGCGCGGTGCAGGCGGGATGTTATCCAACCGAAAACGGCCCAGGCTCATGTTGTCGGCTGCCATCTGGCGTTCACCCTGCAGCACATGAACATCTACGGAGGTCTGATTGTCCTCAGCGGTTGAAAAAGTTTCGCTTTTCTTCACCGGGACAGTTGTGTTGCGCGGGATCAGTGTTGTCATCACACTGCCAAGCGTTTCCACACCCAATGAGAGTGGGGTTACGTCTAGCAAGAGCACATCCTGAACTTCACCAGTTAATACGCCGCCCTGAATGGCAGCGCCAACAGCGACAACCTCATCAGGATTGACACTTTTATTGCCTTCTTGACCGGTTAATTCTTTTATCTGTTCTTGAATCATTGGCATACGGCTTGCGCCGCCAACCAGAATGACCTCGTCAATGTCTTTTGCAGTTAACCCTGCATCAGCCATGGCGGAAAAAACAGGTTCCCTCAACCGTTCCGTCAGGTCGATGCTCAGCTGCTCGAATTTTGAACGGGTGAGTTTTTCAACCAGGTGTTTTGGCCCGCTGGCATCTGCGGTCACGTACGGCAGATTGATCTCTGTCTCCATCACAGAAGACAGCTCCATCTTCGCTTTTTCCGCTGCTTCGCGTAAGCGCTGCAGAGATTGGCGGTCGCTGCGCAGGTCAATACCCTGCTCTTTCTGGAATGCATCTGCAGCCCAGTTGACGATCACCTGGTCCCAATCATCTCCACCCAGATGGGTGTCTCCGGATGTGGATTTGACCTCAAACACGCCGTCCCCAATTTCAAGGATGGACACATCGAATGTGCCGCCGCCAAGGTCAAATACCAGGATCTTTTCATTTTTTTTCTTATCAAGGCCATAAGCGAGCGCGGACGCGGTCGGCTCGTTGATGATGCGCAGAACATTTAATCCTGCGATCTTGCCGGCATCCTTGGTTGCCTGCCGCTGGCTGTCGTTGAAATATGCGGGTACGGTGATCACAGCGTCTGTCACCTTCTCGCCCAGATACGCTTCAGCGTCCGTTTTTAATTTGGCGAGAATCATCGCAGAAATTTCCTGAGGCGTATAGATTGTGTTATTTTGAGCTATTTTTACGCGCGCGTCCCCAGCAGAACCTTCGACGACCTGGTAAGGTACCATTTTTCTTTCCTGTTCGACTTCGTTGAATTTGCGACCCATGAAGCGCTTGATCGAGAAGACCGTATTCTCCGGGTTGATGACCGACTGTCTTTTGGCAGTCTGACCAACCAAACGTTCCCCATTTTTATTAAAAGCGACAATGGACGGGCATAAACGCGACCCTTCTGCCGTGCTGATCACGGTGGGGGTGCCGCCTTCCATCACAGCTACTGCGCTGTTTGTGGTTCCTAGATCAATTCCTATTATTTTTGACATTATTTTCTCCTTACAAAACTTACCTTTTTATATAGTTAAATGGTAATCAGTGAATGCAAGAAGAAAATCAGAAAGACGTATGAGAAATGTTAATAGATTAATGCGGATAGGAAAAAAAAGATATACAAGCCCGCATGATATACAGCACCATAAAACGAATATCTAGCTCCAAAAATTAGTGCCACAAACTTGTGGATATTTATAAGCCAGAGCATAACACTTGGATCTAGTTGTATCTGGGATAATTAGCAAACCCAGTATTAAAAGGAAAACACCCCTAGATATGGGTATAAAATAGGGAAAACGGGGCAAATGAGGCGACCCGCGCGTTGCCCACTCTTGAGTGCGGCGGGATTTACCTGACTGCGCCCATCAGGGCGAACCCACAACTTCCTGACACTTGTCCCTTTGGGGATTCGAAGTCAGGTACTCCATTAAATTATTTCTATAAATATCTCAAAATATTTAAAAAGGTCTACTTACTAGTAGTCCTCATAATTTGGGGTGGCTGACAGGGGTTGCGAAGTAATTCGAAGGGGCAAACCCGCGACCGAAGGAAGTCCTGAAAGGGCAATATCCTGTTCCATAGACAAGCACTCAGAAAAACGAAAAAGAGTTGTTGCAGGAAGAAAATTATTCAACCAACCCGAAACGCAGAGCTAACACAGCTGCTTGTGTGCGGTCATCCACCTGAAGTTTTTCGAGGATCCCGCTGACATAATTGCGCACGGTACCCTCTGAAAGGAAAAGATTCTGCGCGATCTCGGCGTTGGTCATCCCATGTGAGATGAATTTGAGGATCTCTTTTTCCCGCTTGGTGAGGTCCTGTCCCAGAGTGGTATCACCGGGGAGTGCCTGCTTGGATAATTGGTGGAACAACTTCCCGGCAACTTTTGAATCCAGCGGTGTTTTCCCTTCGTGGATCTCCTCGATGGCATTGATCAGCGTTTCACGAGAGGTATCTTTTAAAAGGTACCCATCAGCGCCATTGCGGATGGCATCGAACAGCCACGCGTCCGCGTCGTAGGTGGTCAGCACGAGTACTTTCGTGGATGGATATTTTTCCTTGATCTCTTTTGTGGCGTGGATGCCGTTCATGATCGGCATCTTGAGGTCCATCAATGCCACATCAGGCTTATGTTTTTTGATCAGATCGAGCGCTTCCAGCCCGTTGTTGGCGATCCCGACCACACGTATGTTCTCAGAAGTGTTGAGAATGGCTTTAAGACCCTGGCACACGACTTCCTGATCGTCACAAATTATGAGGTCAATCATTTTCTCTTTCCAACGCAGCGGTTACTTTTGTTCCGTGTTCAACGGTGCTTTCAACGGTAATTGTACCGCCCAGCATTTCCACACGCTCCCTCATCCCGCGGATTCCGAGGTGTTCCTTTGTGACTTCAGTTGTATCAAACCCCTGCCCGTCGTCAATCACTTCTAACTTAATGGCATCCTCTTCGAAAAACAAGTTTACGGAAACATTTTTTGCGATTGCGTGTCTCAATGTATTTTCCAATGCTTCCTGAGTGGTGCGGTATATGCAGTGCCCGATCTCATCAGAAAGGATATCCATACCTTTATCCAGATGAAAAGTGATCTTAAATCCGCCCCGTTCAGCGGCTGATTTTCCCACGTTGCGGATTGCCTGGGTAAGGCCATAACTCTCAAGCTCAGAAGAACGTAAATCTACCAGCGTGCGGCGTGTTTCTGTGAGGCCATTCTTTGTGTTGGCGATGGTTTGTCCGAGCATTTTCTTTGCACCTTCTGGGTCACGGTCAAACAATGCCTTGGTCGCTTCCAGTTGTACAGACACGCTGCTGAGTGTGTGGGCAAGCGTATCATGCAGTTCACGCGCCAGACGGTTGCGTTCCTGCGTCTGAGCTAATTTCTCATTGGTCAGGGCGTATTTCCGCAGCTGTTTATTGGCGTCTGCCAACTGAGCATGCTGGCCGCGCTGAAGGGTCACCAGCTGATTTTGAATCCAGCCGACTATTGCCAGGATCACACTGCGGGCGATATCACTGATAATATTCGCCACCGCGAAAAACAAATCTCTTTCACCATCTGGAAAGAAAAGCGGGACTGCTTCTGCCAGAACGATCAATATGCAATAAAAGATCACTTCGCGCATGGTGTACTGCCAGGCAATGAACATAAGAGGGATGATCAAGAAGAAGATCATATCCCATCGAAAGTTTGGCAAAGGCATCAATGAACGGAATCCTTTCATTGAATCAGCCGAGATGATTTGGCGCGAGAAAATAGTTGTCAACGCTAACACGTTCAGGGTGATAAAGAAAATCGGTTTCGTGATCCTGCTCTGGATTCCTTTAAAGGAAAGAAGGAGAAGTATCAGCGCCATTAAAAGAATTGGCGCGATAGAAATGAAGTCAATACCTGGCCTGATCCCACGTTCCATGATGTAGAACCTTGGAGAGAAGGAACTTTGTAGTAAGAATAAGATTTGCACAAATATGGACCAGCGCAGGGTTCGCAGAACCCGCTGGTCGATGATCTCTTTCGCCATGGGATGATATTAGCATGATTTGATTGATTTCTTGATGTGACACCAATCATACCAATGTGTGCCCCGCCTCACCACATCTGGTTACTGCTTCCATATGCCTTATCGGCATCCTGGACTTATTATTCATGTGTAAAAAATTAAATTTATTATGAAATCGGAATTAATAGGAGAAAAGAAATGG
>JAUSPC010000033.1 GCA_030655835.1 Pelolinea sp. | reverse complement strand
CACTGACGCTCTTCTCGCCACTAATACACTCCAGTACTACTTTTGCTTTGAATTCCGGTTTAAATGTCCTGCGTTTTCGCATGTCTGCACTCCTATATTATTAATTATCCCATCTGTCCAACTTAAGGGGTGCATTACAATGATGTAACATTCATCGAAACCGCCTGGTTGATAGCATTAATGTCATTTGTCAATCGGCTCATCAGATCTCCAGCTGGATTGCGATCAAAGAACCTTAAGGATAAAAACTGCAAGTGATGAAAGAGATCTGTGCGCATTTTTTTCAATGCTTTTTGAGAGGCATTAGCCATGATCCAGTTCGCAATCGCTTGTAGTATCAGGGAAAGCAAATATGCGCCTAACATTATTAAAGCAATTCTGGTTAAACCCGGTAGGTCCTTTTCAGTAATATAGCCGTCAATTGCTACCCCCATTAGGTACGGACCGGCTAATCCAGCTAATGTATATAAGATCACAAGGAAAAAAACAAAAATTAATTCAACCTTATACGCCGCAAAATAGGAAGCGGTTCGCTGAATAGATTTTTTCACATCCTTTGGCTTTTCGATCACGCCCCTAATAGGACCCATTCCGTGCGCCGGACCTTGAGGCCGTTTATTTTGTTTATTCTGTTCTGCCATCGGTTATGCTCCCGTATTAATTTGCTTATTTTTCCCGTTGTTTGCAAGCTGATTGCCATCACCCAGTTGAGAATCATATATTTCTTTATAAATAGGACTTGATCTTATCAACTCCTGATGGGTTCCCTCAGCAGCTAATTTACCTCTATCGATCACAATTATTTTGTCTGCTTTTAAAACAGTACTGATTCGCTGAGCAACCACAAATGTAGTGCTCCCTTTGATCAGTTCTTCTAACGCGTCCTGAATTTTTGTTTCAGTTTCTACATCAACAGAGCTGGTTGAATCATCAAGGATCAGTATTTCGGGTTTAAGTAGGATTGCCCTCGCAATCGCGATGCGTTGTTTTTGTCCACCGGACAGATTTACACCTCGAGCTGAAACGGATGTTTCATACCCTTCAGGAAGCGACATAATAAAATCATGTACCTGAGCGGTTTTTGCTGCAATGATCATTTCTTCTTTACTCGCATCTGGTTTCCCGTAGCAAATATTCTCACGGATTGAGCCAGAAAACAGGATCGTTTCCTGCGGGGTAATACCAATGTGTGCCAACAAAGAATCCTGTTCTAGATCTTTGACATCTTGTCCATCGATCAAAACCCGACCTTCGGAAGTATCATAAAACCTCGGGATCAGATTGATCAAAGTGGTTTTTCCCGATCCAGTCGCGCCCAAAATGGCAATGTTTTCCCCTGGATTCGCGGTCAGAGAAATTTCATCTAAAACTTTTTCTTCACAATTTCCATTATAAAAGAAACTGACTTTATCAAACTGGACCTTTCCCTTAATTGTTTTTGGCAATTTCTTCGCGCCTTGTCCTTCTTTAATATCCGGAACTAAACTGATAACTTCATCAATTCGATCTGCTGAAGCCATTCCGCTTGCCACAATATTTGCCAGCATAGCCATAATCAACAAAGGACCCATGGTTGTCATCAAATAATTTGAAAATGCCACAATCCCGCCAATAGACAAAGTACCACTGATTACTTGCCTGCCGCCAATCCAGACAATGGCAAGGACGCCCATATTGATTAAAAACATCAATAGCGGGAAGACAAAGGAAATATAGCGCATGACCCTAATATGGATGCTTGTGTAATCTTCGTTCACATCTTCAAAATGTTTTTCCTCAAATTTTCTTCGGACAAATGCTTTTACTACACGGACTCCTGCAATATTTTCCTGAAGGACATTATTCAAATTACCTAATTTTTCCTGTACCATCCTAAAAATTGGCCCCAGCTTTGCTATAAACAATACGATCAAAGCTAAAGTTAACACCAACAATGGGACAATTTTCAAGGTAAGGCTTGCATTTGTAGAAAACATCAGAATTATGCTGCCAATGATCAGCAGCGGGCCTCTTAACCCAATTCTCATACTCATGCGGTATGTCTGTTGTAATACATTAATATCGCTCGTAAGCCGAACGATCAGATCTCCGGTTTTTAGTTCATCCAAATTTGAATAGGATAATTTTTGAATCTTAACAAAAATTGCTTCTCGCAAATCTCTGGCAAATGCTTCTCCAACCTGGACAGAAAGGGTATTATTTGCGATTGAAAAAATTGTACTCAACATTGAAATACCCAGCATAATTAATGTGGTGTTGGTTACAATCGCCATATTTTTCTGGTAAACGCCATCATCTATGATCCGCTGAACTAAACGCGGTATTGCCAAATCCATAAATACGACACATACTAATAAGACCATAGAAATGATTGCCTGTTTACGGTACGGTTTTATATAGGATAGAAACTTTAGAATTTTTTTCATTTACGCCTATTCCTGATCACTGTGATCAATTATTTTTTTCATACATTTAAAGGCAGAAGCCAAAGTTCTTAATTCCTGATCATCCAAGATCGAGAATTGATCGGCAAGGATCTCGCTATGTTTTTTTTGTAAATCTTGAATTAATTTCTCGCCATTTTCTGTCAAAGTTAATCTAATATTTCGACGGTCACCCGAATCTCTGTGGCGTTCCACGACACCTTCTTGAACTAATTCATCTACCAGGCGGCTGATATTTGGGCGGCTCACATGCATACAATCAGCCAAACCGCTTACAGAATCAATTCCTTTATATATTTGATGCATTACGTGAAATTGGGAGGATGTAATCCCGTTTTGCCCTTCAATCACTAATTTCTGTGTCTGAGTTCGGGTGATATGCCACAAGGGCACCATGATCTGCCTGAAAAGGTCCGTGGTCTCTTGCAATAATTGCAAATCTCTTTGATCTTTTTTTTTCATAAATTCGACACCTCATACATTAGTTAACCTTGTTATTAGTTAACTCAGATAACTATTATATGGAATAACTTATCTCTGTCAAGGGGATTTAATAAATAACTTTAGAAAATTTTATTTATGAAATTCTTAGAATACATAGATTATATTTGGTTAATTCGCCTGGTACCCTTCCATAAAGTGCTGTACTTTCGGAGCAATAACCGCCCTGCAGTATGGTTGATTGGGGTTATTTGCAAAATAGTCAAAGTGATAATCTTCTGCGAGATAGAACGTTTTCAACGTTTCAATCAATGTCACGATCGGTTTTCTAAACATTTCGCCAGCATCAGCCCCCTTCAGGGATGATTCCGCAAGTTGTCTTTGTTCTTCATTTTCATAAAAAATAATAGATCGATATTGAGGACCTATGTCGTTCCCCTGACGATTTAGGGTGGTTGGATCATGCGCGTACCAAAATATTTCCAGTAGGTCTGAATAAGAAACGATAATTGGATCATAGGTAATGCGTACTACTTCCGCGTGACCAGTTGACCCAGAGCACACTGATTGATAGGTTGGGTTTTCTGCATGACCTCCCGCGTACCCCGGCTCCACTTTTATTACGCCTTTTACTCGTTTATAGATCGCTTCAGTGCACCAAAAACATCCTCCACCAAAAACAGCTGTCTGGTTATTTTTCATCTTCCCTCGCAACAAATTTTATGGAAATGGAATTTACACAATGGCGCGTGTTTTTTTCAGTATATCTTTCTCCCTCAAACACATGCCCGAGGTGCGCTCCACACGCCGAGCAAGTTATTTCTGACCTTTTGCCGTCGGCATCTAAACTACGTAATACAGCTCCCGGGATCTCATCATCAAAGCTCGGCCATCCACATCCAGAATGGAATTTATCCTCTGACCGGTATAAAGTACTATTACATCGTCGGCAGATGTATGTCCCCCCAGCAAAGTGGTTATCATATTCACCAGTGAACGGCGCTTCGGTGCCTTTATGTTCAATAACACGCGCTTCTTCTTTTGTAAGATCGTTTAATTTCATGTTGATTTCCATACTCTTATTTTATTGATCTTACAAACAAATCCACATTAACCGTTTATTAGAAATTTAGGTTTTTATGCATCCGCTCTTTCAGCCGCGATTAATGTATTTTTCATCAGCATAGCAATGGTCACAGGACCTACCCCACCAGGAACAGGAGTGATCGCAGATGCTACATTTAGTGCTTCTTCATAATCCACATCACCCACCAATCTGTACCCCCTTTTTTTACTGCTGTCATCCACTCGATTCACGCCCACATCAATGACAACAGCACCGGGTTTGATCCAGTTCCCTTTTACCATCTCAGGCCTGCCGATTGCAGCAACAAGAATGTCTGCTTTTTTCGTGATGGTCGAGATATCCTTTGTTCTCGAATGACAGATTGTAACTGTTGCATTTTCTTTTATTAATAAAAGGGAAACTGGCATTCCCACGATATTGGATCTCCCTAAAACCACAGCTTGTTTTCCAACAAGGGTATCTATATATTCCTTTAATAAGTAAATAACTCCTGAAGGCGTACAAGGGACGAATAATGGTTGGCGCCCTTTCTGCGCTAATCTACCTATATTCACAGGGTGAAAACCGTCAACATCTTTCTCTAATGGAACCGCTTTTAACACATTTTCTTCATCAAGTCCTTTTGGTAAAGGAAGTTGAACCAGAATGCCGTGGACAGTCGAATCTTTTGCGAGATCACTGAGCACGCAGTCAAGATCCTGCTGAGAAATATCAGCTGGAAGGTTGACCGCAACAGATCTGATCCCCGCCTCCTCACATGCACGGTGTTTGGCTCGGACATAAGATTGTGAGGCTGGATCATCCCCAACAAGCACTGTGGCTAAGCCTGGAATTGGCAATCTTTTAGTGACTCGTTCAATTATCTTTGCCTTAACTGCTTCACGAATAGAATTCGCAGCTGATTTTCCATCAATGACAATCGCACTCATCGCTCTCCTTTTTATCCAGATGTTCCGGATTATACAATACAGTTAATTTGATTTACAACTCGTATAATAGGCGTATAAAATAAGATAGAATAATTAATAATAATTATGTTCAATAATACAGCCAATTTATTTGCAATAGACATCGGAAATACCAATCTAGCAGTTGGTTTTTTTCAGAATGGTGAACTTAAGCATCATTGGCGCCTTTCAACTGACCATAAGCGAATGCCGGACGAGTATGGACTTCAATTTCTTGGACTCCTTCATAATCAGGGAATCTCGCCAAATGATTTCTCAGGCATTGTTTTATCCTCCGTTGTTCCTCCATTAACTGAAAAGGTCATGCAGGCCTGTGAGAATTACCTGGGACATCAACCAATGACCATTCATTCTGAGTTAAAACTAAATGTGAAAATAAACTATGATGATCCAAGTGCAGTAGGTGCAGACAGGTTAGCGGATGCGGTTGCCGCAAACACATTATTCACAAGTCCCGCCTGTGTGATCGATTTCGGAACTGCCACCACATTCAACGCGATCAACAAAAAAGGTGAATACCTGGGAGGAGCGATCCTACCCGGAATTGGTTTATCCGCAGAAGTACTTTTCGAGCGAACGGCAAAGCTACCATCTATTGAATTATCCGCCCCCCCTTCAGTGATTGGGACAAATACACGCCACGCCATGCAATCTGGATTGATCTATGGGTATGTCGCACTGGTTGAGGGAATGGTGGTTAAATTCAAGGAAATCTTGGGGGATGAGACAACTGTAATTGCCACTGGTGGACATGTCCACCTGATCAGCAATCATACAAATGTGATCGATCATATTGAACCCTGGCTGACATTAGAAGGGCTTCGAATTATTTGGGAAATGAACAGGTAATAAAATGAGCAACCCATTAAACGGAAAAAATATTGTATTAGGGATCACAGGCTCTGTCGCCGCATATAAATCCGCTGATCTTGCCTCCCGCCTTACAAAACTTGGTGCGTATGTCGATTCCATACTTACAGATGCAGGTACAAAATTCATCAGCCCTTTATCTATCCAATCAGTCAGCGGGCGAAAGGCATCTAGTGAGCAGGACCTCTGGGGTGGAGAAGGGCATGTTGTCCATATCAATCTTGCTCATACCGCAGACCTTATTGTTATCGCACCCGCAACCGCAAATACTATTGCGAAGCTTGCACATGGGATCGCTGACAATTTGCTAACAGTTACGGTGTTAGCAGCAAAATGCCCGATCATAATCGCACCAGCAATGGATGCAGGCATGTACGCGAACCAGGCCACACAAAATAACGTTCAATTACTTAAAGGAAAAGGGTTTATTTTCATCGGTCCGGCAGAAGGGCATCTCGCCTCAGGATTGGTCGGCCCGGGCAGAATGGTTGAACCCGCAGATATCGTTTGTGCGATTCGGTACGAACTTTCCCGAGCAAACCCACTCAATGGGAAGAAAATTGTTGTCACTGCCGGAGGTACTCAGGAAGCCATAGACCCTGTTCGTATATTAACTAATTATTCTTCAGGGAAGCAGGGTTATGCATTAGCGCAAGCAGCACTAGATGCGGGTAGCGATGTCGTTCTCATTTCAGCGCCCACTTCACTCACCCCGCCGACTGGAGCCACCCTAATATCGATTAAAAGCGCCGAAGAGATGCACGATGCAGTCCTTTCCCAGATCACAGACGCAAATGCTTTAATTATGGCAGCTGCTGTGGCTGATTTTCGTCCTAAAAATATAGTTAGAGAGAAGATCAAAAAAGGTGCTGGATTTGGATCCATTGAGCTCACTCCAACCAAAGATATTCTAAAAGTTGTTGCCGAGGCAAAGGTCGACAATCACCTAAACCTGAAAGTAATCGGATTTGCGGCTGAAACTAGAGATCTTAAGGTGAATGCAAAAGAAAAACTTATAGAAAAAAAACTGGATATGATCGTTGCCAATGATGTTTCTGATCCTCAGGCAGGGTTTGGTGTGGATACAAACAAGGTCTTAATAATATATTCAGATGGATCAACAGAACAATTGCCCATGCTAACAAAAGATGAAGTTGCAGAAAAGGTCATCCAACATTTACAATCTTGGTTGGTTGAAGGAGCCGGATAAACATGCGAATACTGGTATTTTCTGACATTCATTCAAATCTTACTGCTTTGGAAACCGTTCTGTCCACAGAAGGTAATTTGGATGCGTATTGGTGTTTAGGGGATCTGGTTGGATATGGACCTGACCCAAATGAATGCATCGAAAGGGTTCGCGTACTGCCTAATCTTGCATGCGTTAGAGGTAATCATGATGCGGCAACTTTAGGTGAAGTGGACCAACATACTTTTAACCACGAAGCGAGTTTAGCAATTACCTGGACAAAACGCAATTTAAACGCTGAAAGCCAGGAATTTTTATTAAGCTTGCCCGAGAAATTGGTTTTGGATGATGTCACTCTGGTTCATGGCAGTCCACGAAATCCGGTTTGGGATTATGTTATGGATTATATGACCGCAATTAGGATGTTCCCATCATACGACACTCGAATTTGCATGGTTGGACATACCCATGTCCCTGCGATCTGGAAAGAAAATGACGAGAAACCACCTACATCCCCGGTTATGGATTACCATAAGAATGCAATTCTTTCCAAGACGATACTCAATCCTGGTTCAATTGGTCAACCTCGTGATCATGACCCTCGTGCTTCCTATGCGATCTTTGATACAGAGAAAAGCACTTGGGAACTACGGCGGATTCCTTATGATATTAGTGCTGTGCAAGATCGTATCAAGGCAAGCAAATTACCATGGCGGCACGCCCTCAGATTAGCAGAAGGCTGGTAAGGGAACTTTTTTACGCCCTTTTTCGTCTTAATTCATACATAATAGAAATAAGTGAAAAGGAGAAGAAAATGAAGAAAAGTAAATTATGGTTGGTTATTCTATCCGTGTCGATCATGCTTTCATCTTGCGCATTAGCGCCAAACGCATTAAAAGGAGAAAGCGACATTGCGGCAGAACAAAAATTGGGGATGGCACCCGCAGAAGCTCCTCGAATGGCAATGGCTGAAGAGGTTTTTATCGATGAATACGCCACAGATTCAAGTTTTGAATCAACTAACGTAAATACCGAACGTATTGTTATTAAAAATGCCAGTTTGTCTATTGTTGTTCAAGATCCTTCAACCGCGATGGAATCGATTACCGATATGGCTGAAGGCATGGGCGGGTTTGTTGTGAATTCAAATCTGTACAAGATAACCACCTATCAGGGGTTGGAAGTCCCGAATGCGAATATTACCATTCGAGTTCCGGCGGAGAAATTAGAACAAACACTAAGTCAAATCAAAGACTTGGTTGAAGATCCCAAGATCGATATCCTGACTGAAGATATATCCGGGCAGGACGTAACCAGCGAAGTAACCGATCTTGAATCACGCCTCCGCAATCTGGAAGCGGCTGAGACACAACTTCTTGAAATATTAGAGAGTGCCAAGGAAACTGAGGATGTCATCACCGTTTTTCGCGAATTGACTTCGGTAAGAGAAGAGATCGAATTAATTCAAGGTCAAATTAAATACTATCGTGATTCGGCTCGATTATCAGCGGTAAGTGTTTTCTTACAAGCGAAAGCAGCTTTAGAACCGATCACTATTGGTGGTTGGCAACCCGGTGTTGAAGCTCAAAAAGCGCTTCAGGCGCTCGTAAATGGTGGACAACTGATCGTAGACTTTCTGATTTGGCTGGTAATTTTCGCGATTCCGATCCTTGCGATCATATTTCTACCGATTTACTTCTTGATCCGCTTCTTTAGAAATAGAAAACAAAAAAAGAATCAGGGAGCTGTGAAAAAAGAAAAATAGGCTTTCTATTAGAACTAAAATCACCCCGAAAATATTCGGGGTGATGCTTTTTAATAGGTAATAGAAAACAAACCCGGATCGTCATCTACCATAAATCGATAGATAGCATTATTTACCATGATCCAATCCACTTTTTTCCCGTTGTGAGTTGTTTCTTTTGGTTTACCCGGAAGCATAAAATCTATGTGTCCATATAATCGCTTATGATCTGAAAACTGTAGCTTTATCTCGTTATTCTCAATTTGAAGATTTTCTACTTCCAATCCCTGCGAAATATGCAAATCGCTGCCAATATAAGAAATGTTGTTTTTCGTCTGTTTACGTACTGCAAGTAAAACGGTCTCATGTGGTTGGATCGTACCTACAAATAAAGGAAATCTTTGCTCACACATCCATGTTTTGTGATTCCAAAATGAACTAACTATGTATGCAGCATCGGGCATGCCAAACATTTCAGACTTAAAAGAAATATTTATGAATTGATCTTCCCAATTGGAAAATGATACTAGATGCCAACTGCCAACTGCTCCAACTAAGTCAATCCGCATACGATTTGGTGTGCCCGATTCCATCCAATCGATCACATGCGCCTGTTTATTGATCGGCGGTATCAGCGCTTTTACGATTTGAAGCCGGTCTTCCGATAATGCTGCCATATTATCTGACAATAAAACAGCTCCCCCTGTCAGAGCGATCACAGTTGCTAATGTTTGGATCTCCAAAAGGGATAAAGAGGAATCTTCTCGAACGAGCAAACAATCTGGATCGTTGACCCACCACCGATTATGCAAGAATGAGCGCGTGATAATGTTGTTTATGGAATTTTCCGCTGATGGCATATGCGGTTCATTTTTAAATGGAAAACTAATGTTGAAATATGTGGGTTTCCAATGACTGCTCACATCCGCACCGATTCGCATATTGTCGACCAATCCCAACGCGGAACCGAGTGGAACCCCGCAGCCGAGCAACATCGTCCCCTCACCGGCGGCTTCACGGATAGTTTCCATACCAAGTTTTAATACCTGCGCGCGTGTTTTTGTGTCGTCGAAATATTTTCCATCGAGGGCTGCCGCGTAAAGAAAGTCCAGCTTCAGGTATTGAAATCCCCATTCATTCACTGCTGTACTGATCACGTTGTGGACGTGGTCAAGCACTCCAGGTGCAGTTAGATCTAAAGCCATTCCTAGGTCATTCCATACAAAACCAGCCCGCACTGGGCGTTTATTTTTCTTTCTCAGCACCCATTCAGGATGATCTTTTACGGTCTGCGACCTCGGGTGGAGAATAAACGGCGCCAACCATATTCCTGGCATAAAGCCGCTTTGCTTAATATTCCTGGCTAATCCCCTAACTCCTGCCGGGAATTTATTGTTGAATTCCAACCAATCTCCCACTTCTTTTTGATACCCGTCATCAATTTGGATCAGATCAAAAGGAACATCTCTTCTAATATTTTTCAATACTTCAAGATTTTCTTCAATGATCATTTGAGAAATATCTTGATAATAGTAGTACCAGGAACACCAGCCAGTTTGTGGAGGCGAAATATCAGTAATATCATGTTGTTCTGCAACAGCATCTAAATATGAGGAAAGCGAATTGGAATCGCTCAAACAGCAAGTACTGAGAACCGCCCAATCTGTTGTCATTTCATCCATCGAACACAAACGAGCATCATCTCCATTTGCCCACATTTTAATTTGTGGTGATTCTTTTAAGCACGTGGAAATGGTCCCAAAATGCTGTACCTGGGAGAGAAAACCAACCACAATTCCTTTTCGGCTGACTGCGTCACCGACAACAGCAAAGAAATCGCTGCTAAATTCGCCTTTTTTTGTATAGGAAGGTGTGCCTGGGTTCATCACCATCGGCTCGTGCAAGAAACCCAAATGCGTTCTGCGCATACGATCATCTGCACGATAAGCACCTGAATATGACCAGGATTGCCAACCATGCGAATAAAACCTGAGATCTTCTGCTGTACCTGGTGGACTTTTTTCCAGATTTGATTGAGTCGAAGTTTTTGGTTTTAGTAAAAATAATTTATCTATAAAAACTGGTGATTCCGAAAAGTTTTTTATTGAAAGCCGCCACAGCACGATCGGGCGAACTTCGTCTAATTTAAATTCAACTTCCCATCCAATTTTTATTTTTTCATCCAACCCAGAAAAATGCAGGGATCTCGATTGATCAGACTTGAATTGGGTTGGTATAGAAGACCTGAATAAATTTATTTCAAGCCAAAACTTGTCCCCGGACAAGAATCTCCCCGAGGCAGCCATATTATTGTTTATTAGTAATGGAATATTATCTATCTTTGAAAGAATATTAATAATACCTGTTTGCTTTTCATTAGATACATGGAAATCCCGATTTTCAAGAACCGGCATAAAATTAGTTCCCCTTAATTATCAATCGGATCATACTTATATAATAGAAAATAAGGGCCCGATGCTTCCACGGTTAATGTATCTGTGAAAACCCATCTATAAGGGTCGCTGTCCAACAGCACCAATTCTTCTCCATAGATATATTTCACATTATTCTCGATAAGATATTCGGTGATTTTCCCATCCTTCAATTTTGAAAAATAATCAGCGCTGTTAATAAGACCATCAAGGTTGAGGATGGTCCGGTCAGGGACAAAGTACGCTGTCAGGCCGCCACCTGTCATTCCAATCACATCCCCCGATTCAGTTTGAGTTCTAATAAATTGCACCTCTCCATCAAGGTTGTATTCAAATGGGACGTTTCCATCCAAAGGAAATTGCTGTAGAATGGAAATTGAGAACTTACCCCACAAAAAGCCGCAGATGATCAAGGTAAGAAAAGAAATTATCTTTTTGTTAAGCAATTTCTTTTCTATCATTTCTAAAAACACGGTAAACAAGATACTAAATAACAGAACAAGTAGAAACATTTCCCCAATCCAATACCATTCTTTTGCGTGCAAATAACCGGTTGATTTATAGATCATGGCATGAAAGACAGTCCCGACAAATAATGGGAGCAGAGCCAGACTATCAACAGATTTTCGGAATTTTTCACGCTCTTTGTTCAGCAAGAATTTGAACGAAAACATGAATATCCCACATATAAGAACTAATAGGAAAATATCAACGATCGGATTCCCGGCTTGAGAAATACCAAAGAACTTTTTCAAAAAATCAATTATTTTGCTAACTGGCGTTGCCAGGAGCCAGTAAGGACCATTATTACGACTCGGATCTAACAATCCGCTGAACACACCGGTAATTGTCCTTTCCGGTTGGCCATAAACTGAATTCGGCAATGTTCCCCACCAACGCTTAATCTGTCCGCTTACCGGCATGGCAATCCCTGCATAGCGATAATTGAAAACAAGATAGGCAATCAACAAACCAACAATAGATGAAAAATAACTAACCGTTCTACCCCACCACACACGCCAATTCGTTTTTAGAGAAACATCTTCATATGATGTGCTGTTTCGGAGAATTTTTTTCTGGTAAAAGGTATGATGGCCACCGATTAATACTAATGAAATAAACCAATCTATAAGAATAGCTGACCGCGGAAAACCTTCAATTAATTGCAGAAATTCATGAGAGATGAAAAGAATAGTAAAGATGAGTATGCTGGATATTGTGACTGACAGCAATGTGTTTTTAAGAATGAAAAACACATTTTTCTTTTCGTCTATCGCATACCCGTTAAGAAAATAAAGTGTCGTTGGTTTGATGACCAATGAGGAGCCGATCAATAAAAACAGGAAAGGTAAATAGTCAAATATATTTTCATAAGAACTTAGGCGCAAGAAGAAACTGGAAATGGCGGAAAGCAAGATCAATAGAAAATCTATTTGGGAAATTCTACCGATTGTTTTTCCGCGAAACACCAACCATATGCCAACCAATAGTAGGACAAAAATATTATCCAGTCGGCTAAACAAAACCCCCACCCCACATAAACCAACCCAAAATAGTTGTTTATCAAATTTTCTTTCGCCTTCGTCCCAGGTTAGCCTTGAGACCAAATAGAAAAAAACTATCAACATAAAAGCGTTCAATCCTGTTTCCAGTCCCAACTTTGTGGTTATCCCATGAATGGGTGGGAAGAACATCCAAAATAATGCGGTGATCCATGCGAAAGACTTCGACATTTTTTCAGATACCATTTCAAACAGAAAAAAACCGGATGCAGCGTTCAATAATATTTGGAGTGCTGCCACAATTCGAAGCGGAAGAAAAAGATCGACCCTTGCCAATGCGAAGATGGGAACACAAAGGATCATCCAAAATGGGTGAAACCCATTGGTCGGGTCAATACCATCGAAGCTGATCCCATTTCCTTCAATAATATTTTGGGCAGTTTTGAAATAATAAAAGGCGTCATCGGTAATATACCAATTCAATAAATTATCTGATTTTGAAATGATGACAAAAAACTGTGGGAGAAAATTAAGTAGAAGGAAAAATATAAAAATGAGCGGTTTTCTTTTTTTCATGATCATAAAATAATTTTGGCTGTAGGTAAGTTCAACTTGCGGCTATTTGTTTAAGACAAACCTAAAATTTTTCCAGTTACCGGGTCGATATCGATATCCATAAACGCTGGACGGGTTGACAGCCCAGGCATTGTGCTTATCTTTCCTAATATCGGGTATAAGAAACCCGCCCCAACCGACGCACGGACATCTCTTATAGGAATGGTGAATCCTTTTGGAACACCCTTTAGATCCGGATCGTGACTCAAACTGAGATGGGTCTTTGACATACAGATCGGCAATTTATCAAAACCTAGTCGGGTATATTCAGATATGCGTGCTTCCGCTTCATCCGAATATTTCACTCCATCAGCGCCATAAATTTCTTTAGCGATCGTTTCGATTTTCTGTTTGATCGAGTTATCCAGCGGATACAGAAATTTAAAATCCGACGGCAGCTCCGAGGCTTTGACTACCGCTTCCGCTAGGTCCACTGCCCCCTTTCCTCCTAAGCCCCAATGATTGCTGATAACCGCGTCCACCGCGCCCCCCTCCTCCACAGCCATCTTTCTAACCAATTCCATCTCTGCCTGTGTATCCGTATAAAATTGGTTGACCGCAACTACAACTGGAACACCAAATTTCTTTGCTATTGAAATATGATGGAGTAAGTTTTTCATGCCTCTTTGAAGAAGATCTAAGTCTTCCATAATATATGCGCTAGCAAGAGGTTGTCCAGCAGACACTTTCGGACCGCCACCGTGCATTTTAAGTGCCCTAATAGTCGCAACAAGCACCACAACCGATGGTATCAATCCAGAATAACGGCATTTTATATCGAAGAATTTTTCCATACCCATATCAGCGCCGAAGCCTGATTCCGTAATAACATAATCTGCCAGTTTCAACCCGATCTTGTCTGCAAGGATAGAGCTATTTCCATGAGCAATATTAGCGAAAGGGCCGGCGTGAATAAAAACCGGTGTCCCTTCCAATGTTTGCATAAGCGTTGGTTTGATCGCATCTTTCATCAAAACGGTTAACGCTCCCGCAGCTCCAAGATCATCCGCTGTCACCGTGCCGCCTTGCCTGTTCAGGGCCACAACCATTTCTCCAAATCGACGACGCATATCCTTAAGATCAGTCGTTAATGCCAGTACTGCCATTATTTCACTGGCTACTGTTATATAAAATCCAGTTTTCCGCTCAAACCCTTTTTCAGTAGGACTTTGTCCAATTGTGATCTCTCTTAAATAGCGGTCATTCGTATCTATTCCGCGCATCCATGTGATCGTATCTGGATCAATATCAAGACGAACGAAACGACTGCGTTCTTCTTTCGTCATATCTTCAGGGTTCGTTTTATTGATTTCCAGTTTCTTTAATCGGTTTAGCATCCCTCTGGCAAATGATCTGTTCCCATCCTTATCCACTGGGAGAAGCCGCTTGAAAAGCTTTTCATCTGACTGCCGGCTTTCATGAAATATGCGCGTATCAATGGCCGCAGCGAGTAAATTATTAGCAGCTGTAATTGCATGGATATCCCCGGTCAGATGAAGGTTTAGATCCTCCATTGGTATCACTTGACTATACCCACCACCCGCAGCACCGCCTTTTATACCAAATGTCGGTCCCTGAGATGGTTGGCGGATACACGTTATCACACGCTTTCCTAAATGTGCTCCTAATGCCTGACTTAAACCAACACATGTGGTCGTTTTCCCTTCCCCCAATGGCGTAGGTGTGATCGCAGTAACGTCGATATACTTCCCATCCGGAACACCTTCTAACCGCTTGAGTACATCCAGTCGAACTTTTGCCTTATATTTGCCATAAAGTTCAACTTCATCTGAAAGCAAACCCAGCTCTTCGGCGATCAATTCAATTGGTTTTAAGAAAGCCTCTTGAGCGATCTCAATATCCGAGGGAACGGGATCTTTGATGGAAATTTTAGTTGGAGAGAATTTTTGGTTTTTATTGATTTTTCCCATTATCTGTTCGTCTGCTCCCAAATAAATGCGTTTATGAGAATTAATTATCTCATATCTAAATATTTTTGATTTGATGAATTAGGTGGATATTATGAGATAGGCGCCAATCTTTCCCCGATACGATCTTTTAAAATAAAATAACCCACGGCCACCAAGGAACAGATGATTCCTCCAGCATACCAAACCCAATTTGGATTGTAATTATCGATAATGATGCCTGCTGCCAAAGGACCGATCGATACAGCAATTCCCCAACCCAGATGGTAAGCTGCCATGTAACGACCGCGCATATCCTCAGGCGAGATATTTGCTATCAAGGTCTGCACAATTGGAGCTATAACCATCTCTCCAACAGTAATAATAACCATCGCAACTAAGAACTGCCAGTACTTATTGGTGAATCCATATAGTGCGAATCCTACCGCATAGAATAAATTACCTACCAGCATTACACTCAATTGGTGGTGCTTTTTTACTTTTCTTGTCACCCGGAATTGGAACAGAACCACACAAGCCGCATTTAGACTTAAAATGAAACCGAAACCTTGCGATGAGATACCATGAAAATCTCGTAAGTAAACTGCGAGGGTTGTGTTCATTTGGAAATATACGATCGCGGTAAAGGTTGTGAGAAAAAGGAGAGCAAGAAAAATTTTATCTTTGAAAACTTTCCCATATCCACCAATAGTCTGGATAACGCTTTCTTCTTTCTTTCCTTCTGCTAATAATGGTTTGGTTTCTGGTAGCGCGAAATAAACAATTACCGCTGTTATCATACTTACCACACAGTCGATGACGAATAGCAGTAAATAGCTGATCCCAGCCAGAACCCCACCAATCGCAGGACCGATTGTTGCCGCGAGATTCATGGCTACACGCAATATCCCGAACCCGTCTGGTCGCTTTTCGATCGGTAAGATATCCGCTAGCATCGCCTGCACGGCAGGACCGCCAAAATTCGCGACAAATCCAGTCAGAAAAGCGAGCAGATAAAAGAGTTCCCAATCTTCAATAAGCCCCATTCCAAGAGAAATAAGCGCGCTAAAGATCAACCCAATAATCAGCATTGAACGCCGCCCAAATTTATCAGCCAATGCCCCCCCTACCATATTCCCAAAAAAAGAAGATATGGAATGAATAGCAAATATCCCACCCACTTCGGTCATTCCAACACCAAATTTATTAGTAATATAAAGGGAAAGGAAAGGGAAAATAAGCGCACCACCTACACGATCGATAAAAAGTGCTCCGATCAGCACCCAGAAATGACGAGGGTATTCACCCGCTATGCTTCGCAATTTCACTCGCATTTATTATTGCCTATGAAAACTTTTCACCTGCTTGTAATGGTTTAGAAAACTTATCTTTCACCCTGAATTGTAAATATCCAAAACATAAGACCGCAATAACTGCCAGAATGCCCGCAATATACCACACCCAAGATGGCTCGTAAAAATCCATAACAATCCCAGCCAACATTGGCGCGACGCTGTTGGGGATTGCCCAACCCAACCCATACGCAGCCATATACCTTCCGCGCATATCTTCAGGCGCGAAGAAAGCAGCCAATGTCTGCGCGACTGGAATATGGATCATTTCCCCGACTGTGATGATAGCCATAGCGAGAAAGAACAATGCGTAAGAACTGACAAATCCATACATCACAAATCCGATCCCGTATAAAGCAGAAGCAAACACCATCATCAGCATTGGTTGATAGTTCTTCAACCGTTTTGTGACCCAAAATTGGAATAGGACCACTATCCCGGCATTCATACTCATCATGTACCCAAACACCCGAGCGGGGACATCATGAACTTGATAAAGGTAAACAGATAATGTACTGTACATTTGGGCATACACGGAAATAATAATGATTGTGACTAAAATGAATGCAACAAACAAACGGTCTTTAGCTACCTCACGATAACCTATGATCGTTTTCATTATTGATTCTTTCTTAACTCCCTCAATCTTCTCGGGGTTTGTTTCAGGGATAGCAAAGAGAACGATCAACGCAGTAATCGTACTGGTAATTGCGTCAATAATAAACAATAGCAGATAAGAAATTCCGGCTAACATGCCTCCAATTGCAGGGCCAATGGTTACTGCCAAATTTTGGACTACCCGAATGATCCCAAAACCTTCTGCGCGCTGATCTCCTTCTAACAGATCAGCTACCATTGCCTGTTGAGCAGGGTGTCCGATATCCGAGAAGATTCCAGACACCAAAGCAAGAATATAAAAACTCTTTATTTCTGTCACCAGACCCATAAGGATGCCTGTGAAAGCGCTGGATATTAACCCGAATATGATGATGGTCTTTCTTCCAAATCTATCAGCCAACGCACCGCCAACCATGCTTCCTACGAGGCTGCTGATCGACCACAGGCCAAAAATCAGACCAACCTGCGTCATACCCACATTAAATTTTTGTATTACATACAGCGAAAGGAAAGGAAATATCAAAGACCCACCAAGGCGGTCAATAAAAGTTGATGCGACGAGGGTCCTAAATGATTTTGGGAACGCAAAGATCTGCAATTTAAATTTTTTGATCAATCCTTTCTCCACTTACAGAACAAGACAAGATATTATACTTGTTAAGGAAATTTATTATGTTCTCACATCGAAAATTCGTATAAGAATATTCTTCTATCAATTCGCTTGCATTATAATCATCCTTAAATGATGCGTAAATCTTATCTTCCTCCGTTCGGCAAAGTTCTAACAACCAGTATATTTCTTATATTGATTGGTGGAAGCGGTTTGGTGTTCATTTTTGCTTTTTTTGAACCGACTTTAGGTCCACGGTGGATGTTCTTTTTCTTTATTACAATATTTGGTGCTGGCATCGCGCTCCCAATGAGCTACCTGATCCAAAGGCGATTTGCTAATC
>JAUSPC010000001.1 GCA_030655835.1 Pelolinea sp. | reverse complement strand
AGATCCCATTCTTGAAGGATATCCCGGTGATTGGCGGTATACTCAGCGGGTATAACATCATCGTCTATTTTTCCTGGATTGCGACCATTGTGCTGTTCATTGTCCTTTATAAAATGAAATTTGGGCGCCATATCCGCGCGGTGGGTGAGAACAAGGAAGCCGCTGAGACTGTCGGCATCAATGCACGCCTCATCCAGACACTCGCGCTGACAATATCCGGCGCACTGGCAGCATTGGGAGGCGCTTTCCTTTCGATCGGGCATCTGAAATTATTCACCCGCAATATGAGCAATGGGCGCGGGTGGACTGCGATTGCGGCTGCCTTGTTTGGATCGAACCATCCCATCGGGACATTTTTCGCGGGCTTGTTCTTCGGTACCACTGAAGCATTTGCTGTCCGCATTCAGAATGTAACCGACCTTCCGCCGAACATAATTCAACTACTGCCGCACTTTGCAACCCTGTTCGTGCTTATTTTCATCGCCATGCGTGAAAAGATCCGAGAATCCATGGCACGCAGCCGTTTCCGTGCAAAATTACGAGCGGAGGATCCTGTGGCAGCGCAGGAATCGGGAACCTAGTAAAAGGTTTTATTGAGGAAAAGGATCGGGGAAGTGCATTTGAACTTCCCTGATTTTTAAAAGCATGGAAAAACCTATTCTTTACATTGACACGGACATCAGTCTTGGGACTCCCGGCGAGGAAATTGACGATGGCGCTGCACTTATCATGCTGCCGCAGGAAAATAATATAAACATTTATAACCGCGGATGTGAATGTTGATGAATGCCGTGACCTGATCTGGCCGCGGATTACCGGATGAAGAGGTGAGATGGAAAAATTATCGGTTTTTTGTTATGGGGAGATCGGCATTGACAATATTATTGAGGCAGATCAGCTGCCAACACCTGAAATAGCTGTTTTCCCGAAATCAGAAAGCTACCATGTGGGCGGCGCGGCTGCCAACACTGGCATCTGGCTGGCGCATATGGGGGTCGCGGTGGGATTATCTGGTAATGCTGTTGGGAATGACCAATACGGGGATTTATTGATAAGCAGGTTGAAAGAATATTCAAACCTAGATCTGAATCTGGTTCAGGTACAAGAAGGCATCCCAACCCCATTCACGCGGGCAATTGTGACACCTGATGGAGAGAGATCATTTTTGATATTTTATTATCCAGAAACGCCCAAGATACCTTTTACCCTTGATCAATTGAATGGTGCCCGATACCTTGCACTGGATCTTTACGGTGGGGAGGAACGACTGGAAGCAGCCAAAAAAGCCCATACAGCTGGTGTGAAAACTGCGATCGGTGATGTAGTGTGGAAGGATCATCCGTGCTGCCTTTTACGAGTATCGCGACTAATTCCGGAAGTTATTTACGTAACCTTTTTCCAGGCATTAATGTGCGCCAGTACGCACACGAGTTGCAGGTGATCAGTAAAGGGATCGTCATCACGACCGATGGCGGGAATAAGGTCCACACCATTGACAAAGATGGAAGCGCATTTCTGGTAACTCCACCGAAGGTGGAGGCAAAGGACGCGACAGGCGCTGGTGACGCTTTCCGGGCTGGTCTACTCTTTGGTTTGACACAGGGAAAAACACTTACGGAAAGTATCCGCCTGGGCGCGGCTAGCGGCTCTTTAAAGGTTGGCCATTTGGGCGCTGCTACAACGCTGCCGGAGGTGTCTGAGATCACGCGTCTGGCAGGAACCATAGAAGTCGAGAGTTTATAGGCATAAGCAATATGATATCCGGCAAGATCAATAAGATCCTCACATCGAGTTTTGTAGATGGACCCGGCAACCGGGCAGTTATTTTCCTGCAGGGATGCAATTTCAACTGCCTGTACTGCCATAACCCTTACACGATCAATGAATGCATCCACTGCGGAGTGTGTGTCGAGCAATGCCCTGCGGATGCGTTAGAAATGGTTGACGATAAAGTTCACTGGATCATGGATCTCTGTACAGAATGTGATACCTGCATTAAGGTGTGTCCCTATTCCAGTTCGCCCAAAGTCCGCGCCATGACCTCTGAAGAAATATGGCAGGGAATAGATTCTGCAGTGCCGTTTCTTTCAGGTGTGAGTGTTTCTGGTGGGGAACCACTGCTGCAAATACCATTTCTTGTTGAATTTTTCGATTTGATTCACGACCGCTCAAATCTAACAACATATATCGAGACCAATGGATATGTAAAGAAAGAGGATATGCTGAACATTCTTCCACATGTTGATCTGGTGCAGGTGGATTTGAAATGTATGGATGACGAACTTCATAAGACACTTACAGGCAAATCGGTAGATGCGGTCATGGAAAGTATCCGATTAGTCCATGAAAAAGGTAAACTATATTCGGTTCAGCAGGTCATTGTCAATGATTTCACAGCCAATGAGAAGTTAATAGGCAGTACGGCTGACTTCCTGGTTTCAGTCGATCCTTCCATCCGGCTAAGGTTGGTAAAATTCAGGCCGCATGGGACAATCGGCGCAGCCGCATCATGGCAATCCCCGTCTGATGAGATGATGGTAGACCTGCAAAAGACTGCGCTGGCTCGCGGTTTAAAAATTGTAAGTATTTCAATTGAGGAGTCAGACATTTAGTGCAACGGATGAGGAGATAAAATCATTCGTATGCAAAAGAACAAATACAAACAACTAGCGAATAAAGAACGAGAAAGCATAAGTAGAGGACTGGCACAAAAGAAGTCCATACGAGAAATAGCCAGGGGCATCGGGCGATCAGCAAGTACAGTAGCCCGAGAAATAAAACGGAACAGTGGTACAACAGGTTATCGGGCATTTACAGCGAGTCAGCGAGCAAAAACAGCAGCTGGGTCAAGGAAAAAACAAGATAGCGAAACAGGAACCATTACGGAGATATGTATTGGAGAAGCTAAAAGAAGAATGGTCTCCAAATGAAATATCCGAACGGATCAAAATAGAGTATCCTTGGAATATAGCCATGCAAATATCACATGAAGCGATCTATCAATACATCTATGTGCTTCCAAGAGGAGAGCTAAAACAAACGTTGATAAAGGCTCTACGGCAAGAACACAAGTATCGCAGGACGCAAAAAGTGGGAAACCCGGAAGAAAATCGGGGCAAAATAGCAAATATGCTGTCGATCGAAGAGCGGCCGGCAGAAGTTGCGGACCGAACGGTGCCGGGACATTGGGAAGGAGACCTGATCTTGGGGAAATACAAGCGAAGCGCGCTGGGTACCCTGGTGGAGCGTACCACCCGCTATACGATACTGGTTCCCCTGGGTGATCAGAAAGATACTCTCAGCGTGAGAGAGGCTTATGCGAAAGCCTTTAAAACGGTACCTGATGAACTGAGGAAAACATTGACCTATGATCAGGGTAAAGAAATGAGCCAGCATGAACAATTCACGATTGACACAGGGATACAGGTATTCTTTGCTCATCCTGGTTCACCATGGGAAAGAGGAACGAATGAAAACACCAATGGCCTAATAAGGCAGTATTTCCCTAAAGGAACTGACTTCACTCAAGTATCAGAAGAAGAGATCAAAAAAGTTCAAAGGAAATTAAATGATCGACCTCGTAAAGTATTGAACTACTATAAACCCAACGAGGTCTTTAATAATCTTGTTGCACTAAAAGCTTGAAACCACA
>JAUSPC010000214.1 GCA_030655835.1 Pelolinea sp. | reverse complement strand
TGCTTAGGGCGATATCCTCTCCTGCCTCTATTGCGTCCGATCTCCCTGCTGATAGTTGCTTTGTGTACTCCTATCGTCTCAGCAATCTCTGTTTGATGCTGACCTATTTTCAATAAAGCGAATATCTGGTATCTTTGTATACGGGTAAGCTGTGCGTATGTGTCCATGAGTGCTCCTTTGATTTAGTCGTTAGAGAGGCGCTTATCTTACCGCAGCTTATCTCTCTAACGCTTTCAAAGTTGCACTTGCTAGTTGAATTCAAGCTCCAAAAAAATGTTACTTATAAAATTGCGGAAGGTATTCTTTATGTGCTTCCATCATTTCATCTGTAAGCGCAACTGCAGTAGGGAAATCTGGGATCAGCGGGTTTTGAAGCATTGCAAGGATGGCATCTTTTCTGGAACCAGAAATCGCGGCTTTCACGGTTGCAGATTCCCATGCTTTTGCCTGTTGGCCGAGCGAACGGATAGATTCCGGAAAATGCCCCATAACAAGCGGTGTGACGCCGTGAGCGCCGACCACACAGGGAACTTCAACAGAAGCATCCTCAGGTAGATCAGCAATGCTATTTCCGTTACGCGTTACGACAATTTGAACATCACGCCGATCAAGCTTAAGGGATAGGATCAGGTTGACAGCCGCTTCTGAATATCTGGCACCGCCGCGCT
Source organism: Pelolinea sp. (assembly GCA_030655835.1). Lineage (GTDB taxonomy): Bacteria > Chloroflexota > Anaerolineae > Anaerolineales > Anaerolineaceae > Pelolinea. The sequence goes on along the minus strand of JAUSPC010000214.1, from coordinate 3,926 downwards.
GGGATAATTCTTCAGGTTTTACCAGCACATTTGGATCCGCGTATTTCTTAAGGAGCTCTTTTTCAACTTCCAACACCACTTCACCGCGGGATTTTTCTGCCGCCTTGGCTTCTTCTAATCGCAGAGAATGGTAATAATAGTACTGTAAATAGTAGGTTGGGAACACACCCAATGTGCGCACGAGTTCGGGATCGAACTGCGGCATTTCCTCAATATCGACAAATTCCTCAAGCCGATCCATGAGCACCTGGGTCATGTCTTTCCCTTTGATGTACACTCGGCGTACCCAGTTGACATGGTTAAGCCCCATCCACTCAAGAAAAACATCCTTTGGTTCCACATGAAACACTTCCGCCATTGCGGCGATGGTGTTGATCGGATTATTGCATAACCCAACCACATTCAGGTTGGTGTGTTTAAGCAGGGCTTCGGTCATAATGCCAGAAGGATTGGTGAAATTGATATACCAGGCATCTGGCGCGTATTTTTCCATATCGCGGGCAATATCCAGTGTAACCGGAATGGTTCGGAAAGCTTTAAATGTGCCGCCGGGACCAGTGGTTTCCTGCCCGATGACGTTATATTTGAGAGGGATCTTCTCATCCAGGATACGCGCCTGCATTTTTCCGACACGCATGGATGAGAGCACGAATTTTGCCCCGTCAATTGCTTTGGGACGGTCCAAATTGAGGGTAACTTTAGTGTCCATTTCCGCATAGCGCACCATGCGCTGCGCCATTCCACCAACGATGTTTAACCGTTCCTCATCAATATCGTATAAAGCGATCTCACCAACCTGAAGGTTTTCCTCGTTTTGAATGAAACCATCAATTAATTCAGGGGTGTACGAACTGCCCCCGCCGATGACTGTTATTTTTTCGATGCCTGATCGCGCCATTTTTGCACCTCCGTCTCTAATGCATCTACTCGCTTTAATACTTTTAGATACTGTTCGGTATAATCGATCTCGCTCCACGCCAGCATCAACAGATCCAACGCGTGAACCATAAGGACGGATATTTCCATTTCCTCGCCGCGCGCCGCTTTGGTGATGATGGTCGTGTTAACTTTGTGAGCCAGGTTCTGCTCTTGATTGGCTTCCTCGAGCGCTTTTTCAGCAGCTTCCCAATCACCTTCTTCTGCATATTGTCCGGATTCTTTCGCAAAACTGCGCGCACTGCCTGCGTGAAGGATTAATTGAAAAAGTATTTGTTCCATTTCATTTTGATCAGCCATAATAATTCCCTTTTTTTCTTTTGTATTATATTAAATGGTCGCCCTTATCCATATAAATGGGCTGCCAACTATTTTCTTTCTGATGAAATTCGGATATACCGCAGGATATCCAGGGACCGATCTCGCAACAACCCGTAAGGTCTTTTCCTTGTAGATATTGAGTAAGTACGCTGAGAATACCCCAATGAATTACCATTAGGATGCGCTGCCCTTTGTGCTTAGTAGTTATGCCGTCAAAAGTTTTGATCACCCGATCAATGAGATATTCCGGGCTTTCACCAGATATATTCAGAGCAAATCTAATAAAAGGGCGCATAATCTTTGGACCAGAAAGATCCGGTTCAAAGAGGGAAGTGGACTTACCTTCCAACCATCCATAGTAGCGTTCTTTAAACCCATCGGTAGGAACAGGCGTCATGTTGATGGCATTTCCGATGATCTCTGCTGTACGCATGGCGCGTCCGATTGAACTGGAGTAGAACGCGTCAAATGGCTGTCCACGGAAGTGGTCCGCGGTTTTCTTCGCATCTCGAATTCCTTTTTGTGACAATGGGCTATCGGAATGTCCGTGAATAAGTTTCTTTGTGATCATTTCGGTCTGCGCGTGGCGCACCAAGACTACCTTCGTTGATGTATCCATGTTTTAATTTTGTGAAACTCCTTTACTTAATAGGTTCTGCATTATCTGAGGCACAGCGAAAGCCGACGAATGGGTTTTTTCGGTGTGGGGTATGCATGCGAATATGGTAGGTCTTGGCTTCTTCGGGACCGTCCAGCCAACCTCCGCCCCGGAGAGGGGGACGCAGCTGTGACTGGGCACCTCAGCCAATCCATTCCCAGAATTTTTTTATAAAAAAATTGAAGAAATAATTTCAGTAGGATGGGAAAATAAAACACCCCGTCTTTTGAGCAAGGTGCGTGTTGATATACGTATAGAAAGAAGAATAAACCAAAAATCATTAAAAAGGTAATTTGATTTGGTATCCATGATTTTATGAAGATCTTTTCTCCTTTTTTCTAATACCTATATTATACAAAAGAAAACTTTGAGATGTAAATAGTAACTTGATGTGATTTTATCTTAAAAAAAGATAAAGCACAATAATTATTAACACAGAAAGCCTGTTTTCAGTACATATATAAATTGCTGTATTTGAACGCTGCTATCAAACAGGTTTTTACATAAACGAGAAAAATCGTGTTCATTGATTATCAAAAACAATGAGCGGAAGTCACTTCCGCTCATTATGATCATTTTGTTGCAGGGAGCGTTGGCGTTGGGGCGATCGTGGGTACTGCAGCTGGCGCAGGTACACGGATGACGATTGAACCATTTGCGCCGTAAATGTTCACATCTGATGGAGGATCATAAAATCTTTCGGTGGAAAGAATATTGGATGCACTCTGGGGTACGATAACAGAATCGGGTAAGCTTGTCCACGACAAAAAAGCTGTGTTAGTTGTGCTCTGGCTGGCGGATAGACCAGTAATTCGCGCCTGGAACTGAAGCAGCGTTGCAGCGCCGCCCAATGGAAATTCAACCCATGCAGCACTTAATATAGTTGGATCGATGTCATCCACGACAGCCGGGGTGCCGGATATAAATGAGAATGTGCCGGGCACATATACCAAATTTACAGGCAACTCGTCAGTCATCTCTAATTCAAACGCATCTGCGGTGCTCGATAAAGTATGTTCAACCCGCAGGGTGAAGGTGATGACCGTGTTGTTCGAGGCGGTAGTCCTGTTTGCGGTTTTGGTGATGCTCATATCCGGTTCAACGATATCGATGGGGTCAGCCGTCGTGGATAAGGAGCCGGTTTCGTATGTCCATGTGACCGCGTTGCTAACCTGATCTCCATTTTGATTATTTTCTGAATTCAGGACAACTGCCTGGTAGGTTAATACCAGCGGGATTGGAGCTGCGGATGCATTGGTCAGGTTTCCAAGGTTGAATTGTACGCTTCTGCCCTGATCCACATCTTCTGCGCTGAGTGCAGGAACTGCACTGACAATTGGGTTGGCGCAAGCCGCAGCGAAATCTCCGGCCAGATCGGTGGTGAGATCGCCGCTGGCGGGCGCGATAGATACACACTCCATAAAAGCCAATCCTTCGGTAAGTGTATCTGTGAGAGTAGACAGGCGCGTTTCTCCAGGCGGGACGTACAGTGTTACTTCCATACTCAACTAATTCGCCAATGGCGGCATCCTGTCCGCTGGTGTGGGCCTGGTTTGTATCCGAGACGACTTTGATGAGCGCGCCATTCAATAAAGTGATGGTTGTTTCTCCAGCGATGATGCGATTGGTTGGCTTATTTGTTCCCAGCGCACGGGCATCCGTTGAAATGATGTACGAATTCACCGATCCGTTTGTTGTGGACAGCAGTAAATTCGAAAAAGCATTTGCAATGAAACCAACGTCTTTGAATGAGGCTATAAGAAAAACGGTTGAATGGTATAAGTCGAAATCTAACAAGAAATAATTATTTTCACTTGATTAATTCCGTCAAAAAAAACCGATCGCGGATGATTTTGATCGGTTCTTTGTATGAAGTGCCGAAGGTGGGAATCGAACCCACAATCCCAAGGGAACACGAGTTTGAGTCGTGCGCGTATGCCAGTTCCGCCACTCCGGCTGATATGAAGGAATTATATCCAAGAATAGATAAGTTTTCAAGATGAGGTAAAAT
>JAUSPC010000212.1 GCA_030655835.1 Pelolinea sp. | reverse complement strand
TTTGACCAGGTTCAATTTAGTAAAACAGCAAGCCGTAGTGTATTGGCATCGATGAATGATTTCGCCTGGCATTATCAAATTATTGCGGATGAGTCTGTAGGCAAAGCTGGCTTTAGTCTTTCGAAAGCTGAGTATAAATTGAGCGGAATGCCCTGTGGGGCATTAGATTATCAATTCCCTGTTGATGTGGCAAAGGAGTTGTTAGGCGTAAAAGGGGAAATGCAAGCTAACCCTCCATGAATCTCAAGTACATTTTCTCTTTGGTATGTATTCCGAACTTATTTCATGAGAAATAGGTGAGGATCCATGCACACCGGCACCATCAATGTGCACGAAGTGCATGGAGAAGCGAGGATCGTGGCGATCTCCCGGTAAATTAATCATGAGACTTTGTTAATTAATTAATATAGAAAAACAAGATTAAAAATTTTCTCTTGATCCCCTAAATCTATCTATTCACCCCCAACACATTCCCCGATACGGGCACATAAAGCACTTTCCGTTTTGCGTGGGCGTTCCTCCCTCCCGCAGGCGCTCGATCTTCACCGCCCCCTCCCTGATCCGTTCTAAATACTCCCCCCAATCGCTTAACTCCGCGTTCACCTCTGTGCGCTGGAAAGCCGGCTTGCGGATGCGCTCTAAGTTATTCACCCAGCGGTAATGATCATAAAACAGCCGGCAGCTCTTCCCCGCGTGCGCGCCCTCGATATGCTTCGCGTAGATCGCCACCTGCAGCACGTCGTATGGGTAAAAATCCCTGCCCGTCTTATGGTCCACCAGCGTGAAATCCCCGTTCTGCCTCAAAACCAGGTCGATCACCCCCACCATCGGCAGCAGTCCCGCCTCGATTTCCATCACGAACGGATGCTCAACCGCCTCGATCTCATATCCCATCCACATATGCTCGCGGTGCACCCGGTACGCGTTCATCAGGTGCCGTTCGCCCTCCGCGTCCATCTTATCGGAAATACGTTCATTGGGGGAGAATGCCTCGTTTCCGTTCCCGTTCTGCATCCCCCGGTACGTGTCAGCGATCAGCTCATGCATCGCCTTCCCCTTCGCGAAATAGGTTGGTGTCGGCTCCAGCTCCCGCATCTCGATATACTGCAGGTGATAGCGGTACTCGCAGAACTCGACCGTCGTGATCTGGCTGAAACTCAGGTGCTGGATTTTTTCTTTCCTTAGTATGTCAACAAACACATCCGCGTCCCCCTGGCTGTGTGCAAGGACCTCACTGATTTGTCTGTATGCTTCTGTGTTTTTTCCCATGTGATCTGGTGTGTCTCCCCATGAAGTATACCTGCCAAATACGAAACCGTCTTAGTGTTTGTCATCCTGACCGCAGCGTTCGCGTAGCATACTCCTGAGTATCGCGCAGCATACCCTTGCGGTATCGCGCAGCATACCCTTGCGGTATCGCGCAGCATATCCTTGCGGTATCGCGCAGCATCCCCTTGCGGTATCGCGAAGCATACCCTTACGGTATCGCGAAGCATACCCTTGCGGTATCGCGTAGCATACCCTTGCGGTATCGCGCAGCATACTCCTGAGTATCGCGTAGCACACCTTTGGTGAGGATTTCGACTTTCATTCATATCACCAATTAATCCTTTGATACCTGACCCTAAAGTCACCCTTCCCTTTAATAAGGGGAAGGGTAGGGGATGGGGTCCCCCGTTCACATCCCGCATGCGCCCAACACCCACAGCGCGCATACTGCCAATATACACACCCACCGTCGTCTCACCATACCTAATTATAGATAGGAAAACCCCCTCTTTTCACCCACCGTTTGAACGCAAATTAGGTCACTTAAATTAAAAATTTCCCTCTATGAAATTTATCTCAATCGGTATATACTGAAATAAAAGTTGTAAACCAAGGGTGAAAAAATGACAAAAAAAGAGAAAAGTCCAAAAAAGAAAGGTTGTTGTTTGTGGTTTGCATTGATCGGATTAGGGCTCATCGCGCTGGTAGTGGCAGTACCGCTCCTGCGTATTTGCCCGCCCGAAGGCCCCTGGCCGCAGCCGCCCTGGTGCGTAAACAAGGATGATTGCACCAATTACCAGCCTTCTCCAATTGACGGGTTGATCCGAACGCTGTCAGATGCGGTTGGCGCGGAAGGGATGGAAATCCCCAACGCGTGTATGATCATGCGCAGCTATGGCGATAATACCTTTGTCCCTTATGAATATCAGGAACTGGACTACATCACTGGCACCGAGGACTATCCGCCCGTAGATCGCCATATATATTTTTCAACTTTTATGTGCGATTACTGGGGCCATAATTATGAAATTGACACGAACGCCTTCGATGTCCCCCAGATTGTCGCGGATAACTGGTTTTCGATGGGCACAGATACCCGCAAACATAACAACCTGGAGAATTCCACCCTGCGTTTGAACCAGATGGGTCCTCATCAGTCCATCGTTTTTACAGATTTCGTGTTTGTTGATGAAAACTTTTCGCTTGCAAAGAAAAATTATCCTGGTTTAAACATAATGACCCAGAAGGATATGAACCGCCTGGTTGCTGTATCTCAAGAAAACGGGCTTGAACCCGTTCTTGACTTAACAATAATAGATCCTCTTTTTGCTGACGAACTTGTTAAATATTTCAATAGTGGTCAATATGGCAGTTATTACGATGTTGCGGATCCCCTCCAAGTTTACAATCGTTTCAATCTCGGCGAAGATACCCTGGCTGTGCATCAAAGCTGGCGGGCTGCCATTCTTCAGGAAGCTGAAATGGCAGAAAAAGCTGGTTTTTCAGCCCTTTTCGCAAAAGATTTCACCGGGTGGAGAAATACTGGCGAATTTGTTGATTTGGATAACCGGGAAATGAAACAAACCATTGCGGAAGTACGTAAAGTTTTTTCTGGAAAACTTGGTGCGAAAGTGCTCGGTCTCGAAGAATTATCCGTTGGATATGATTTCTACTCTGATCTTGATTTTGTGACCATCGAAGTCGGTACGGAAAAGATTATCGGTGGTTTAGATGAGAACGACATCCAGGGTCAGATTAATGCATGGAAAGAATACTTGACGGACCCGGCTCTGGATGTGCTTGAGGGAGTGCCTGAAGTCAATGTGGCTATGGGTATTAATAGCTATGATGGTGTCATCGATGGAGGTTGGATTGAAGGGGCAGGACATTACCCCGATTTAATTCGTGATGACCGTGAACAGGCTTTAATATATGAAGGTTTTTTCCGTGCCTTGTATGAAACACCGGAAACAAAGGTCAATGGCATCATGGGGGGATATGATTGGCATGATTATATCTACCCGGATTTCCACGAGATTCGCAACGATCTGGGTACCTCCACCCGTAGAAAAGACGCCGAACACGTCTTCCACCGCTGGATCCAGATTTTCCAGTAATTAATTCGGTTGACCATCAAACCGCAGGTAAAGCACCTGCGGTTTATATTTGCTTTATCGATGTACCTATATCCGGCTTAGGCTATGTCATCGCGGAGCATACCCTTACGGTATCGCGGAGCATACCCTTGCGGTATCGCGGAGCATACCCTCGGGGTATCGCACGGCATCCCTTTATGGATCGCACGGCATCCCTGAAAGGTGCTTGGCGATCTCCCGCCCAGATCATGTCATCGCGAGGTTTTCGAAGAAAACCGTGGCGATCTCCTGCTTAATCAATCTAGCATCATATCATAGCATCCATTTCCGCATGTCCCTGCCAGTGTAATCTCCGACGTTTTTGTCACCCTGAGCTAAGCGATCGCGCAGCATACCCTCGGGGTATCGCACGGCATCCCTTTATGGATCGCACGGCATCCCTGAAAGATGCTTGGCGATCTCCCGCCCAGATCATGTCATCGCGAGGTTTTCGAAGAAAACCGTGGCGATCTCCTACACATACAAACTCTTTGCATCTTCCCATCAAGGTGCACGAAGTGCATGGAAAGTGAGAATCTTAGAAAATGTCATCCTGAGGTCGTAGACCGTAGGATCTCGCCTTGCCTTCAATCACCCCAATAAACTTTCGATACCTTTTCGGGAAGTTCTCCTTCCCATTTGTAAGTGAGTCGCAATAATCCAACCGTTAACTCCCTTCCCCTTAATAAGGGGAAGGGCAGGGATGGGGTGTTCTATTCAACGCCATACAAGGCTGGGTTGCTATTTACCCACCCCAACCCACTATTTCATTCACAATATTCGTTCCTGAAACGAATAATATTTTTCAAAATGTAACCATTTGTAACATTTTGTAGCCTAAACCCAGCCCGCCAGCTCTACTTGGTCAGCGTCACCTCGTTGGGCGCTTCGATCAGGCCCTTAAGGTACTGCAGGAACTGCGCCGCCGGGGCGCCGTCCACCAACCGATGATCGAACGCCAGCGACAGGGTCATCATCTGCCGCACAGCGATCTCACCCTCCACCACCACCGCTTTTGGTGCGATACGACCCACACCCAGGATGGCCGCCTCTGGCAGGTTGATCACTGGCGTGAATCCGTCCATATCATACATACCCAGGTTCGTGATCGTGAACGTCCCGCCTGTCAGGTTCTCAGGGGTGATCCTCCCGCTGCGCACTTCGTCCACACGCAGGCGGAACTCGCGCCCGATCGTCTCCAGGTTCTTCTTGTCCACATCACGGATCACCGGCACATACAACCCGCGTTCCGCATCTACTGCGATACCGATATGCACCTGAGCCAGCCGTTCGATCACATCCTCATTCAAGCGCGCGTTCATGTACGGAAACTGCCGCAGCGCAATGGCGCATGCCTTGGCAAGCAGATCGTTATACCCGGGTTTAAAGCCCCATGCCGCTTCCTTTTCCACCTTCAGTTTCTCCCGCAGCTTGATGAATTCGGTCGCGTCCACATCCATAAACAGCGTCACGCGCGCGGTCGTCCGCGAACTGGCTGCCATTCTTTCGGCGATCACTCCCCGCACACCCTTCAGCGGCAGGCGTTCTGCCACTTCCGCCTGAGGTAATTCTGATGTGATCTCGGGAAACTTGGAAATAGATGCTTGTGCAGATTTTGCCGCGAGTGCTTTCTCCACGTCAGCTCGGGTGATCTCCCCACGTGGTCCGCTGGCGGTCACTGAGCGCAGATCAAGCCCCGCTTCCTCAGCCATCCGTTTCGCGATCGGGCTCGCTTTCACATCCTTAGCAAGATACGCGGTCACATCATCTTCCCGCACCCATGCCCCTTTCCCGCCGGTCGGGGTCACTGCCGAGAGATCCACATGCTTCTCAGCCGCAAATTTGCGTGCGCGCGGTGAAGCGAAGACCTTCTCGCTGCTATCCGCAGGTGCTTTGATTCCCGTCGTAGAACTGGAACTTATTCCAGTTGGTGTTTTCTCAGAAGAAATTTCTGCTTCTACTTTACCAACTGCCAGCCCTGCCTTAAACACGTCGTCTGCATCCCCGATCACTGCCACCACAGTCAGAACTGGCACCACATCGCCCATCGAATACGGTCCGATATGAATATATCCATCGTCGCTTGCTTCCACGTCAAAGACGGCCTTATCCGTCTCAACCTCAAGCACATCCTGCCCCTGCTCAACCTTGTCCCCGTCTTTCACATGCCAGTTGATGATCGTGACCTCCTCAACCGTCTGCCCTAATTTAGGGATAAAGAGTTCTTCAGCCATCAGCTCATCACCTTTCTGCAAGCATCCACGATGCGCTGCACATTCGGGATCGCCAGGTCTTCTAATATCTCTGCTCTGGGAACCGGTACATTAGCCGCCGCCACCCGCACCATGGGAGCATCCAGCCAATCAAAAGCTTCATCATTCACCACCGCCATCACTTCGCTGATAAAACTTGTGTTCTCATACGCCTCAGTCACACCCACAAACCGCCCCGTCTTCTGAACCGATTTAACGATCGTCTCGGTGTCCAATGGTTTTAAGCTGCGCAGATCCACCACCTCCACCTCAATGCCTTCCTTCGATAGGATCTGGGCTGCATCCAGCGCATTCAGCACCTGCCGTGAATAGGTCACCAGGGTGATGTCTTTTCCGTGACGCTTGATATCCGCGACACCCAACGGGATCATATAATCGCCTTCTGGCACGCGTCCCTTCGTTTTGTAAAGCATTTTGTGTTCAATGAACATAACCGGGTTATCATCGCGAATGGCTGCCTTGAGCAGCCCCTTCACGTCGTATGGGGTGGCTGGCATGACCACATAGATGCCGGGAAAATGGGTCCACAGTGATTCCAGCGATTGAGAGTGATGCGCTGCGATCGCGCGCCCGGCGCCGCCTTCCGTGCGTATCACCATTGGCACGCTGGTCTTTCCGCCAAACATATACCGGTTTTTCCCGCCCTGGTTAGCCACCTGGTCGATCACAAGAGGAGTGAAATCCACATACATGATCTCAGCCACCGGACGCATCCCGACCATTGCCGCTCCAACAGCAGCGCCGCCGATAGTTGCCTCCGAGATGGGAGTGTCGATCACACGCCACTCGCCGAACTTGTCGAATAACCCGCGGCTGGCGCCGTATGCCCCGCCATATAATCCCACATCTTCACCCATCAGAAAAACGCGCTCATCCTTGAGCATTTCCTCCTGCAGCGCCTCCTGGATCGCTTCCGCGTAAGTGATCTCACGCATCGCGCTGTCTGTTTTAACCTTCTCTCGCAGGATGGCTTCATCTTCAATGTCTTTCATTGTGAAATGGGATGGCGCGAATACATCAGTTTCTAACTCACTTGGGTCGGGTGGTGCAGATTCGTCGCTGAAATCCATGGCGGTTTTTAGTTTGGCTTTTATCGCCTTGTTCAAACCGTCAAATTCCTCGTCAGAGAGCATCCCGATGGATTTCATATTTTCTTTCATTACCTTGATTGGGTCGCGGTCTTTCCATTCCTTTTCCTCTTCTTTTGTGCGATACGCACGCGGGTCAGAGTGACTGTGTCCGAAATAGCGATATGTTTTCGCCTCGATCAAGCTGGGGCCATTCCCTTTGCGGGCGTGGTCAATTGCTTTGGAAACAGAACTGCGAACTTCCAATATATCCATCCCGTCAACAATTTCTCCAGGCATGCCATACGCACACGCGCGGTCCGCCACGTTAGGCAGCGCGCTCGATTTTGCCCATGGGAGAGATATAGCGTACATATTGTTCTCAACCACAAATACAACTGGAAGTTTCCATAAGCTGGCCATGTTGAGTGCCTCATGAAAGTTGCCAGTGTTTGAGGCGCCATCGCCGAAGAAGCACAGCACGACCTTATCCGTCCCCATCAGCTTTTGGGCCAATGCCGCGCCAACCGCGACGGGAATATTCCCTCCGACAATACCAGTAGCGCCCAGGTTGCCGTGCTCCACATCCGCGATATGCATGGACCCGCCCTTGCCTTTGCAGTATCCGCCGGATTTTCCCAATACTTCAGCCATCATCTTGTCAAAATGGGTTTGCTTTTCTTCGAGGGTCTTGGCAGCGCGGTCGCCGTGTGCGTGAGCGTGTCCGTGACCTCGATGTGTGCTGGTGATCAGATCTTCATCTCTCAATGCGCCAATGGCTCCCACCGCGACCGCTTCTTCGCCAGCATACAGGTGAGATGCGCCTTTCAGGACAGCACGCCCCAATAAATTGGAAATATTGTTTTCAAACGCGCGTATTTCCATCGTTTGGCGAAGATACCCCATCAAGTCTTCTTTAGTGAGTGCCTGCTCTTCTATAAGTGCGGAAACATGCTCTAAGGTAGTTACTTCTTTTTTGTTTGCCATTTACTAAAAACCTCCATTTTTTATAAAGTGGTTTATTGCTTTGCTCGCGGACTCATATTTCATCCAAAATCGATGCTTGTTTTATTAAAAAAATCATTCATTATCTATAAAAACATGGTCTAAAAATATGTTTTATCTTGAAATCCTGTATAGACAGGTGCACAGGTAATATAGCACTGAATCAAGTCATCGTCAATTTATTTTTCGTGCAATCAATATAATTAAAATATCATATCGACTGATAAGCGGTAAAAATATTTTCAAAGAAATATATGGCTGTATCAAGTTCCCCAATGTAGTACCGTTTATGATTAGATAATTTCTATTGACCATAGAATTATCGGATTTTTGTTCACGAGACCCAATGTTTTTTCGCGGACCTCAAATAGGATAAAATTATTTACGATTTGAATATTTAGAATTGGAAAAAAGCAAAAATCAGACAAATTCTTCTAATATATGGGTAATAATAAAGAACACAGGTAAATTCTGAGGTAGTATCTTTTTTATGCTGGAGTAAAAATGAGTGATGAGAATGTGAAAAACTTAGAATATATCGCCAATGAAATTCGGCGGGATGTGATCCAAACAGCTTATGATTGCGCAGAAGGCGTACATGTTGGTGGAAGCTTGTCACTTGCGGAAATGTATTCAGTACTTTTTTTTTCTGTCGCAAAACTTGACCCCAATAACCTAAAATGGGCCGATCGTGACCGCATCATTCTTAGTAAGGGTCATGGAAATGTGGGGTTTTCCGCCGCAATGGCTCGCAGAGGATTCTTCCCTCTGGAAGAGTTAAAAAATTTTGACAAACTAAATGCTATGCTTAGTATGCACGTTGATAAACATCGCATGCCGGGAGTAGAAATTAGCTCAGGGTCGCTTGGGCATGGCCTACCTGTTTCTGTAGGAATAGCGCTCGGTGGAAAATTAGACCAAGCTGATTGGCAAGTGTACTGCATCCTTGGTGATGGCGAAATGATGGAGGGCAGCAATTGGGAAGCGTTGATGAGCGGTGCGCACTATAAGCTAGATAATCTTACTGCTATCGTTGACAGAAACATGTATTGCATAGGTGGACCAACCGAAGAAGTGATGTCTCTCGAGCCGCTTGCGGATAAAATCCGTGATTTTGGGTGGCAATTGATTGAAGTAGATGGAAATGATGTGGAACAGCTATTAGATGCTTTTAATCGTAATCACGACACAGGTAAGCCGAAATTAATTCTTGCCAATACAATCAAGGGTAAGGGAGTTTCCTTCCTCGAAGGAAAAGCCTCCTCACACTTTGCACATTTCAATTCAGAAGAAGCAGCACGCGCGCTGGCTGAGTTGGAACAGAACGTTTAAACATACTAAAGAGGATCTTTATTTTCTATGGAAACTGAAATCAATAAATCCCAATTCGTTGGAAAATCAAGCCGTGAAGTGTTTGGAAAAGTACTCGTTGAACTTGCTGAAAAGGATCAACGTGTAGTTGCAGTAACTGCCGACCTTGTTGGTAGTGTGAACATGGCTGAATTTAAAAATAGATTCCCGAAGCGTTTTTTTGATTTTGGTATAGCGGAGCAGGATATGATGGGTGCTTCAGCTGGACTTGCAATTGCTGGAAAAATACCATATACATCTACTTATGCTGTTTTTGCTTCCATGCGTGCTGGGGAACAAGCCCGCACTGATATTGCGTATAATGAATTGCCCGTCCGTATTTGTTCGACACACAGTGGCATAGGATTGGCAGTTGGCGGTGCTACTCACCATTCTCTTGAAGATATTGGTATCTTTCGCAACATGCCAGGCATGATTGTACTTGTACCAGCAGATGGCGTAGAAACTGCCGGAATGATTCGCGCAACTTTGACGGTGGATGGTCCGGTGTATGTACGTCTCTCGCGGCCAAAAGAGGTTACCGTATACGAAAGTGAATTTGAATATATCATTGGCAAGGCAGACATACTACGAGAAGGAAGGGATATTGCTATTTTAGCTTGTGGCGGTATGGTTGGCCGTGCTTTAGGGGCTGCAGATTTGCTAAAAGAAAATGGCATAGATGCAGGC
>JAUSPC010000209.1 GCA_030655835.1 Pelolinea sp. | reverse complement strand
ATGTCCTGCGTTTTCGCATGTCTGCACTCCTATATTATTAATTATCCCATCTGTCCAACTTAAGGGGTGCATTACAATTTTGGAAATTACGGATTATATTTATTACTAAGTATCCCTGCTTTATTGCTCGGGTTATACGCTCAATCGAAAGTGCAAAGCTCATATCGTAAATATTCACAAATCCGAATTAGCAATGGCATGACCGGGGCAGAGGTTGCCCGCAAAATTCTCGACCTAAACAATTTGCAAAATGTGCGTATTGAGCAAGTCCGCGGAACACTAAGCGATCATTATGATCCGCGAAAAAAAGTTCTCAGTCTCAGCCAATCTGTTTATGGAACTTCAAGTATTGCTTCAGCGGGTGTAGCTGCGCATGAAGCTGGACACGCGATTCAACATAGTAAAAACTATGGACCCCTTTCCCTTCGGTCCTTGATGGTTCCTTCAGTCCAACTCGGGAGTTGGTTAGGACCGATCATGTTCATGGCAGGTCTCCTTTTAGCAATCGATAACCTTGCACTAATTGGCCTGGTACTTTTTGCTGCCACATTTGTTTTTGCGCTTGTAACAATACCTGTTGAAAGAGATGCATCAAAAAGAGCAAAAAATATCCTGTCTTCAGCAGGAATTGTCTATGGAAATGAAGCAATTGGTGTGAATACTGTGCTTGATGCGGCCGCTCTCACGTATGTAGCAGGAGCTGTTCAGGCATTGTCCACTTTACTTTATTATCTAATGTTATTTACTGGGGGAAGACGAAGACGTTAATTTTATTTAATTTAAACCGGAGAGAACTTTTCTCCGGTTTTTTATTGTTTAATGGCTCGTTTTAATTCATCAAGCATTGTTAATGCCCTTGATGCCCCTTCAGCAGTACATGTGGTTGGATTGTCCACCAAATAAGCGGGAATTCCTAATTGATGAGTTAAGTATCGATCGATACCTCGTAATTGTGTTCCGCCCCCGCAAAGCGCCACACCACGATCCATAATATCGGATACCAATTCTGGTGGTGTTTTTTCCATAACCTGTTTAACCATTTTTATAATATCCCTTAAGGAATCTTGAAGGGCTTCTACAACATCTTCTGTGGTGACTGTAACTGACTTTGGTAATCCACTCACCTGGTCCTGACCCTGCACTTCAAGCGAAAGATCATCCTCTTCCTTTACTGCTGCCCCGATGTGCATTTTTACCAATTCTGCAGTTGCTTGACCGAGGATGACTCCATAATGTTTCCTCACATAACTGATAATATCGCCATCCATTTTCTGCCCCCCAGTCCGATCCATCTTTGACGAAATGATGCTATTCATAGCCAGAACTGCCGCCTGATTGGTCCCTCCCCCAAGGCAGATAACCATATTTCCTGATGGAGGAGAAATTGGCAAATCAATTCCCAAAGCTGCAGCTAAAGGTTGTTGGATTAGGTAAACCTCTCTGCTCCCTGCACCAATACCCGCTTCATGCACTGCCCGGCTTTCAACACTGGTTATATTACAGGGTACAGTGATCATCAGTTTTGGTCTGAAAAGAACCATCGGGCCGCAAATTTTTTGGACAAGGTAGCGAAGTAAATTTTCCGTGATCTCATATTCAGCAATCACGCCGTGTTGAATAGGGTTGATAACTTCGATATCCTCTGGAACACGTCCAAACATATTTTTTGCTGCCTGTCCCCATTCGATCATTTTCCATTCATCCAACAAAATAGCAACAGTTGTGGGTTCATGCAGCCTGATCTCCTGCCCTTCCGTTATCACAGTGAAGGTTGTCCCAAGGTCTATCCCTAATTCACGCGTTAAGCTCGCCACAATATATTGATCCTTCCAATTAATTCCAAAATTTTAGCATAAAGATAGAAATACTCATATTAGGAGAAGTATTTTAAAGCCAACCGCAATTTCTCTTCCAGCTCATTTGGAGCATCCTTCGGAAGTGATTGAATACAGGTCTGCGCTTCCACAATGCTGTATCCCAGCCCTACCAAAGCGTCTAATAATTCAGTGTCTAAATTATCAACTTCATCGAGCTGTAAACCGACTAGAACAGGATCCAATTTGTCCTGAAGATATAAGATGATCTTTTGGGCTGTTTTATTTCCGATCCCAGGAGCAAGTAAAAATGGTTGGAAATCCTTAAGGTGGACTGCTTGATAAATATTATGAACAGAAAGGGAAGATAATATAGATAATGCGGCTTTTGGTCCAACCCCATTTACTTTAACCAAGGTTCTGAATAAGTTGCGCGTCGCTATATCTTGAAATCCATACAAACTTATATCATTTTCGCGCAGGATCAGATCTGTATATAAATGTGCAATCTCACCTTTCTCGAGAGCTTGCGAAACTGAGCCAGGTGTCGACACTTTCAGTCCGATCCCACCCAACTGTATGATTAGATACGAATCCCCTTTTGAAACTACCTCACCTTTAATTATCTCAATCATTTTCTATTTCTCTTATCGTATATCTCAAATAATACAATGGAAGCGGCACATGCAAGGTTAAGCGAATCAACACTTCCTCCCATTGGAATTGTAATCAATTCATCACAAATAGCTATGATCTCTTTTTGCAGGCCTTTTTGTTCACTCCCCATAAATAAAATCATATCCTCAGGATATTCGTATTGTTTATAGCTGATCGCAGTCTCGCAAACTGTTCCAATGAAAGGAACGGTGGTGGTTTTTTTCCAATCGATCAATTTTGACTCTGTTGTTTTGCAAATGCTTTTGGAGAATAACGCACCTGTGCTCGATCTTACCGCTGTTGGATGGTAGGCATCTGTTGAATTGCCAACCAGTATCAGCCCTTTTCCACCTGCCCCATCTAGCGAACGCATGATGGTACCCAGATTCCCAGGATCTTGTATTTTATCTAATACGATCCACAACCCTTTAGGAGAGATCACCTCATCAAGATCTATCCATTTTTGCTTCCCTACGGCCGCAAGTCCCTGCGGTCCTTCTTTAAGTGAAAAGGATTGAAATATTTCCTCAGTTACTTCAATTATTTCAATTCCTTTTTCTTCTGCGATTTTGATTGCCTGCAGTCCGAAGTCAGATATAAGAAGGTCTGAACAAAAAAGAATACTTTCCAGATGGGTGTCTGTCCTAAGCGCCTCACCTATTAACCGTAGACCTTCAATATAATAATTCCCGGTTTCATCACGAAACTTCTTCTGCTTCAGCCGTCGGATATTTTTGATATATTCGTTGCTTTTGCTTGTAATTTGCTTCACAATATTTTTTACCTTTTAAAGTGCCAACATCTTTCTGCTATGGATGTGGCATATGGCAACAGCTAATGCATCTGCGGCATCATCAGGTTGTGGGGTGTTTTCCATTGACAATAATATTTTTACCATTTGTTGGACTTGCTTTTTTGTTGCCTTGCCGTACCCAACGACAGCTTGTTTGATTTCCAAAGGATTGTATTCGCTAATGGATAACCCAGCCTGGGCAAGTGATAAGATCGCTACTCCGCG
>JAUSPC010000203.1 GCA_030655835.1 Pelolinea sp. | reverse complement strand
GATGCAGGTCAATTCCAAGATAAAATGGGTACATAAGCGTTCCTCCTTTTCTAAACTAATTGGTCTCTTACTTCAAGTTTAGCAAATTGGCAGGGACGCTTTCATAGTATCACACGATAATAGGAAAGGCGACTCAAAATTTTTCTACATCAGCAATTATCGAAACCAAGCGTTTATTTAAGGAATTCTGATTGGGCTACACAACCCCATATTATTGATTGTTTGAGATTTTAAATCGCCGACTTCACGGAAATGAAGAATTATCCGACGATGTATGTAATTTAATTGCACTATTTATTCGTTTTTAGTTTCTAATACTTTCTCATCTTCTTTTGGGGGTTTATATGTGACCATAAATGGAATTGATGCCATTTCTTTCCAATTTTCATCTTTTTGTTTTAACTCAATAATAAAATTATACTTTCCTGGACCCCGTAACTCAATTGCAGAAACCTTAATTATTGATCGAAAAAATGTAGATTCGGATAATTCGATATCAACTTCAATATGTTTCTTTGAAATTCCGTTTGGATCCCGTAGAAAGACTCGCGATACTCCTTTAGCAGGTGTATCTAAATCGCTTCTCATCCAAAGTGAAAATACATCGATATGCATAGGAATATTAACAGTTTGATCTGGTTCTGCAAAGACATTAATTTGTTCAATAACATCAAAAATGCTAATAGATTTAGAAAATTCATCTATCACAGCATGTTTGCATATTAAAGAAAAGTGATGGTTGATCATGCAAAAACTTTTTCTTGAGTTTGACTTTGTATAGATCCTACATCAAACACAGGACAGGTATCATGTATCGAAGGAAAACCGAATCCTTGAAAAGGTTGGGAAATCATCGTTTTTGGTTTACTTTCATATTCAATTTCAACTATTTTTTCACAAGAGATCTCAATATCGAATTCGAGGACATTGGTTAGCTTTTTAATAACATTCAAGGTCGGGTTTGCTAAACCTGCTTCAATTCTAGAAATGTTAGCTTGCTTGGTACCAATAGCTTCTGCTAGTTGTTCTTGAGACCAGCCTTTATTAAATCTAGCTTTAAGAACTGCGTCAGCAAGATCAAAATTTAGTTTTAACTCTTTTTTTGCATTAGAATATTCTTTTGACTCTTCTAATCGATTGCGAAACTCTTTTAGTTTCATTCTTAATCTCTTTCTATATATATGTTCCGATATCTTATCGCCTTGTTTATGTGGCTATTACTTACAGGTCCTTGTTTCTTTTTAAAGCCATTAGTTAAAATAATTTTATCTCTATCGAAAAAGAAATATAGTAAGCGAAATTTGCCATTTATAGTCTTTACGCGTAATTCGGAAATTTTATCTCTCAAAGGTGCTGCATGTGGTCTTCTCAACTTATAGCCATATTCTTCTAATAAAGATAAAGAATGGTCAATGTATGGCATGTCAGTTTTTTTGTCGAGTGTGGACAAGAATTCATCAACGGGACAGCGTCCACTAGGCAACAAAAAAAATTCAATTTCCCACATAGTAAATCCCAAGATAAAATTTCAAATGTAAATGTGCTGGAATTATAGCGTATATGCTATAGAAATATAGCATTCAATACTCCTTTTGTCAATTGGACATTTGTTCTGCAATCATCAACGAAAAGCTTATTAGCGAATTTACTTAAAATATTCATTGCTACCGTAAAGTAATTCCATCTAGATATTTTCTTATTTTCATTCTATCGGTGCAAATATTACATGTCGGGTGCACTCTATGTTAGGTGACACAGAATTGAACACCTCTCAACTGAGTGAATCAATCCAATCTATTAAAAAGCTGTCCATTGCCATGAGCGTTCTTGATGCCTGGTCTTCATTTAGGGAGCCTCGATTATGCGCTTTGTTGGCTGCCTTGTACAAAACGGTAATTTGATTTGATTGAGCTTCGAGCATTGTTCGCCGATTACTATCTTTGACATTTTTCTCGAGTGCAAATGCAAGTCGTTCACTGTGCCATATCTGGTTTGGTTTTTCTCCGTCTTTACTATGCCAATACTTCGAATTACGAACTTCCTCGTCTGGACCTATCCATACAAAGAAATTGTCGAACACCGTGCGCATCTCGAATAGGGCTGCACGGTGCGGATCTGATGACGTTCCTAAATATATTTGCCAGACCTCGTCGTATGAATTGGCTAGTGAAGAATTATGCTTCTTGAGTTTAGCTGAGTAGTCTTCTCTTGACTTGCGATTAGGCGGAGGCGAAAATGGTTCTAGTTCATACGTCGGATTCCAAAAAGCTGTGCCCGAACCGGTGCTGCCAGAAAAAGTCCCTATTGAGTTAACAGTCGGGCCAATTTGAAAGATGAACTCCTCTGTTGACTCGTCCAAGCTGTTAAGTTCTCCACTCAAACTCCGAAGATAATCTATCCCGCTTGCCACAATTGGGTAAACCGATGGATCGGTTTTAGCTTGCTCATATAACCCATTTAACTGTGGCTGAGCGGCTGAGATTACATGCACCATATAACCTGTGTCTTCAGCAAGAGTGGTGATTTTCGTATGTAAGCGTTTAGCGGCTGCAAGTGCCCCTTCAATCACTTGATCGAGATCGTCTTGGGAATATTCTGGAAATATTATGTGGTCATCATCCATGTTTTTACCTTTCTTTAGGATACCTGACTAGTAAATATACTGCAAATAATCTTTATAACAAGAAAAAATAGTATGATATACGGTTCTAAATAATATTAGACTATAGTTCTAGTTTTAACAACTTACTAATTTAATAATTCTAATTTTTATAAATACCATTAAGCTTCTGATAAGATAGCTTATCACAATCAAGCGGGAATTGAGCTATTCCTTTTGGGCCACATTTTCGCATATTATTAATCGAGATATTAACCGCAGAACTCTTGCACCCCATTCAACGGCGATAATGTCCACAGCGTATCACAGCGTCCATTGTGTCCACGCAGTACACAAAGAAAAGAAAAAACTGTCCATAGTGTCCATTATTTCCATTGTTTCCACAGGGGTTGCACACGAATTGCACACGAAACTCAAAAATAAATCAATTTGGAAAGGCGGCTCATATATTCAAATATTATTTTTCCATCCATTACGCAAGTGTCTACTTATGAGTGGTACTAATTTTGGGGGCTTGACAACCTGGTATCACCGACGTTGCACCAGGAAGAAGTAAGGCGACTCATTTTGTCCAAAAAAACTTGGTGCCACCTTTTCTCCTTGAGTGGAAACGGAACCATAATAATCCAGTCGTATTGATTATTCATACAGTTCTTAATATATGAATTAGCAATTTTAAAAAAAGGGTTCCATTATTATTATGATTCGATATAACGCCCGTAAGTAATTGACCTACTGCTAAAGAGATGCGTGTTTCCTGTGCCCTTAGAATCCAATTAATAAGAATCCCCATACTACCTGTAATCAAGTTGCTAAATATTCTATTAAGTGTGGTTTATCTCGTGTGCTCTTGGCATAACCAAATAAATCTTAGGAGCCTTACAGTAAAGTCGGGATCAATCATTTTAGGATTCTCAAAAAAATGGGAATTTTCAGCGTGTTTTTGTTATTCTAATCTTCCAATTTTCTGATTATTGATAGGGCGCACAATTCATCCATAATGACTTTTTTAATATATCCACCTTTGCATCCAGCGATAAAGCTAAGGGCTTTTTCGCCGCCAGCGCCTACGGCACAGACTTCAGAAAGGTTTTTTAGATCTTTTAGGTCAACGGTAATCACCCGATCTGTCAAAATAGTATCCCGAAATTGTCCATCGGCCATCAAACGGGTGCCGCAGATGTCCGCACCCATCCCATCTTCAACCAGCTTTGTGGTTTCTTCCAGGGATAAATATCCCGATAGATATGAAACACTCCGTTCCGGGTTGGATGAACCAATGCCAATGATCGCGATATCTAATTTGCTAAATAAGCTGACATGTTCCACAATCTGAGGTTCTTGATAAAGCAATTCTTTGAGGATAGGGGTTTGCACTATGTATGGGACTTGAAACGCTGACCAGCCAGCTTGCATTCTGGAAGCAAATTCTTGAACCAAGTAGCTGCCATCTAAATAGCCCTCTTGAGAGATGGAATTCGAGCATACATTTCCGGATAACTGCACAAACTGAGCATTATGCACCTGCGTATGTGGGTGAAAAAATTTAAGGATAAGCTGGATTGTGCTACCCCAGGAAAGTCCAATATTTGAGCCGTCTGTTATTTTTCCCTGCAAGTAATTTGCAGCCATTTTTGCAACATTTTCTTTGGATTCTTGCGGTGAAACACTGCTGGGAACGATGATCGCTTGCTCAATTATTAATAAATCCTTGATTTGTTGTTCCAGTTTTGCATAATAATCGGAATAGATGTTGATGTGAAATTCAATAATTTTAAGCGTGCGGCATCTTTTTAATATTCGCGATACCTTAAAACGCGAGATATGAAATATCTGGGCGATCTCATTTTGGGACTTTTCGGCTATGTAATACAGGGTTGCTATTTTTGCATATGTTTCTCTGGACTCTTCAAATTGCATTTATACCCTTCCTTCCGAATTTTACATGTCATTGCGCCGCTTGTTTTTACATAGAAATTATACCGCTCAAATGTGCAAGTTTCAACCCTGTAGTTGTTTACAAATGTTCAGAGATATGTATACTATTAAATGTAAGAATACAATTGCAGAAAAGTGAATACACATTCACAAACCTCTAATTGCAATTATCAGAAAGATGAACCAAAGAGAGGAATAAAATGCTAGAAGATTTACGCGAGAGAGTGCTCAAGGCGGCAAAGAAACTTCGGGAATACGATTTAATTGTTATGGCGGGAGGAACGATTGCTGCACGGGATCCGGAATCGGGGTATGTGGTTATCACACCAAGTGGTATGGAATATGACGAATTGATCTGGGAGGACATGTGCGTTATCGACATGAATCTACATAAAATTGACGGTAAACGGCGGCATTCTATCGCCAGCGATATGTTTACTGAAATTCTCAAAGCTCGCCCGGATTTACATGCGGTATCCCATGCCCACTCGCGTTATGCTACTGCCTTTGCCTGCATTAATCGAGAAATACCCGTTACTACCACCACTCACGGCAATTTAGTGGGCGGATCTGTGCCATGTACCAGTTGGGTTCATCCTGACCCACATACGCCGGAATACCTGGCAGATATTGTGAAAACAATTGGCGATGGCAATGCCTGCAATATTAGAAATCACGGTCTACTTGCCTGTGGACGCACTGTGGAGGAATCTATTGAAACACTGATTACCATAGAAGTCACGGCACATACTACATTTATTGCAGAACAGATGGGTAAACCCTATATACTGACGCCCGAGGAAACTAAACGTGCATATGACTTCTGCAAATCCTCGGTGGGTCAAGAGTTACCAGGAAAGAACTAGATTACATATTTGTGCATCCGCTTTAGCTCATTAATGTTTATGAAAAGGAGTGATTAACGATGAAGTACAGAAAACTGGGTAACAGTGGTATTGATGTTTCGGTCATTGGTCAAGGCACATGGGCCATGGGAAACGACTTTTTTGGAGATGTAGATGAGAGTGCTGCCATTAAAGCAATTCATGCCTCACTGGATAACGGAGTAAACCTGATTGACACAGCCGCCGCCTATGGAGATGATGGGGCATCTGAGAAAGTAGTCGCGAAGGCGATCAAAGGCCGCCGGGATAAGGTTGTCCTTGCTACAAAAGTTGGTGTTTTACGCTTCTTCGGACAGAATTATGTAAAATGCTGCGATCCGACCGTCATGCGGATCGAATTGGAGATGAGTTTAACACGGCTGGGAACCGACTATATTGATCTTTATCAAATTCATTGGCCAGACGCGAACTTTGGAATTGAACCTGGTCTGCGCGAAATGGTCAAAATGAAGGAAGAGGGGAAAATTCGGGCGATCGGTGTATCAAATTTTACACCGGCACAAATTCAAATCGCCATTGATGTTGCGGATATTGCCAGCGTGCAGCCACCGCTAAGCTTGCTCGACCGCAGGTCCCTAGAGGATGGTGTTATTTCGCTGTGCGCCGACAAGGGCGTTGGCGTTCTGAGTTATGGTTCTATCGGTGGTGGGATCTTGGCGGGAAAAGTGGAAGCATTACCGATTGCAGGGAATGAGCTGCGTGGTGCATTCTATGCGTATTATGCAGAACCGATGTTGTCCAAATGCCGTGAGTTAGTTACTTTTCTTCAGAATATTGCCGACCAACGCGGCGTTCATGTTGCGGAGGTATCCATCAATTGGGTGCTGGCTCAGCGCGAAGTAACCACGGCGCTAATTGGCGCCACATCTCCTGAAAAAGCAACTATCAATGCAAAAGCGGCGGATTGGGAACTTACCGATGAGGAATTGAATTCAATTAATGCTGAATATGATCGCATCATGAAGTAGGGCGGAAGGCGTTGATTTCTTTATCGCCTATTTTATGATTTTTTGCAGTCTTTTGTTCAATTCTTATTAAATAATATGCAAAAAAAGGAGAAAATAAAATGTTGAGGCATGTCGTGGGAGTAAATCTCAATTATTCAAAGGATGATCCGCGCGTGAAAGGATTTTTCCAGGCGGCAAAAAATATGCTGGCTACAATCCCCCAGGTGAAGAGCTATACCCATTACTTTACTGATAATCCCGAATGCGGCTATCAGTATGGGTTTGTGTTGGATTTTGAATCAAAAGAGGCATTGCTGGAATACTTTGAGAATCCAAACCACTTGAAATTCTCAGATGATGAATGGACCAAGGGTGTTGCCAGTTACCTGGATTTCAACTTTATCCCTTTTGATGAAAGAAAGACACCATGACAAATTCTTTAAACCTGGAAAACAAGCTGGATATTTATCAACGAATGCTGCAAATTCGCACGTCTGAACTAAAGATGTGTGAATTGTTTAAGAAAGGTGAAATTGTCGGACATATGCTTCCGTGCCTTGGGCAGGAGGCGATTCCCTCAACCTTGGCAGAGGTATATGCCACTGATGATTATCTCGTTACCGCTCACCGAGGTGGCGGGCATTACATGGCTAAGGGGTGTGATTTCAATGCCATGTGGGCGGAGCTGTATGGGCGCGCAACAGGCATCACCAAAGGGCGCGGAGGACAGATACATTTGATGGATATGTCGCATTATGCAATCACAGGCAATGCCATAGTCGGCCAGCATTGGGGCATAGCAACTGGCGCTGGTTTTGTTGCCCGCAAAAAAGGCAAGATGGTTGTGGCGGTAGGCGGAGAGGGTTCCACCAACCGGGGTATCTTCCATGAAAGTCTCAATATGGCGGCTGTTCAGAAGCTGCCCATATTGTATGTGGTGGAATTTAACAATAATCAAATGTTCAGCCATAGTGATGAAACGACAGCCGGCACTCGCATCGCTACCCGTGCTGTTGCCTATGATATTCCCGGGGCCACGGTAGATGGCAATGATCCAGACGCGATCTATGCAAAAGCAATGGAATTTGCGGAACATATAAAGAGTGGAAAAGGTCCCTGCTTGCTGGAATGCATTACCGGAAAATGGACTGATAGTGTGAGCAATGCCCGTGAAGTTCCGGAAATATTGGAAAAGATAAAAAGTCCGGAATTTGATCCCATTACTCGTTTTGAGGTCAAACTTCGTGAAGAAGGGATCTTGACAAATGCGTTGGAAAAAGAATGCAAGGATCGTGCTGAGGAATTGCTTCAAGCAGCGCTCACCTTCGCTCAAAATAGTCCCAAACCCAACCCAACTGATGGCATTGATGAAGTCTATAGCCAACCGGTGGCTGCATAGGAGAATTACACGATGAAAAATATGAAAATGGCTGATGCGATTCGTGAAGCTCTGCGTGAAGAAATGCTTCGCGACGAGAGTGTCTTTTTGCTTGGGGAAGCGATCGGTGGACGACAAGGTGGTTCGTTTAAAGTCACCAATGGGTTAGATCTGGAATTTGGCAAGGACCGTGTGGTTGATACCGCTATTTCGGAGGCAGCCATAGGCGGGGTGGCAGTAGGGGCTGCTGCGTATGGAATGCGCCCTGTTGTTGAAATCATGTTTGGTTCAATAATGACACTGGTGGTTGATGAGATCCATAACCAGGCCGGAACGCTGCATTATGTCAGCGGTGGGAAAATCAACTGCCCATGTGTCATCCGCA
>JAUSPC010000199.1 GCA_030655835.1 Pelolinea sp. | reverse complement strand
CATTATCATAGATAATTACCTGGCTGTTTCAGCTGCAATGCAGTCGACCCCGGATGTGGGCATCATGGCAAATTCAGCGCGGCTGCTTAATCGGCGGACATCCGCACTCCGTAAATAAGATACCAAGTCAGATACAATTATCCAAATGCCAGAATTGATCAAGATAGAAAACGCCTCTTTCTCATATCATGTTCCACATGCTGAACCAATTCAGGCGCTCAAAAATATCCGATTATCCATTCAAAGTGGCGAGTTCATTGCTATCATCGGCGCAAATGGGTCAGGAAAAAGTACACTGGGAAAGCTACTAAACGCACTCCTGGTCCCCGAGAGCGGTACCATCCAGATCAACGGAATGAATACACGTGACTCCGGCAACCACACAGCCATCCGCTCCATGATCGGGATGATCTTTCAGAAGCCGCAGGACCAGATCGTTGCAACCACGGTAGAGGAAGATACTGCTTTCGGACCCGGAAATATGGGACTGTCTCCGAACGAGATCCGCAGGAGAGTTAATTCCGCTTTGTCAGCCAGTGGACTGACCGATTACCACGACAGGCCTTCTTATCTGTTATCCGCGGGCGAGACCCAACGCCTGGCGTTAGCAGGCGTGCTTGCCATGCTGCCGCAGTGCATTATCTTTGATGAGACAACTGCCATGCTTGACCCTGCAGGCAGAGACATGGTGATGCGGCAAGCCAAAACCCTGCATGAACAGGGCACGACCATCCTTTTTATCACCCACCTGATGGAAGAAGCAGCGCAGGCAAACCGGGTGATCGTAATGGATAATGGGAAAATCGGGATGGACGGCAGCCCCAACCAGATCTTTAGCCAGAATGTAGAAACGCATGGGCTAGAGAAACCAATCGCGATGACAGCAGCAGACAAACTGCGGGCTTATATCCCATCCCTCCCTGAGCAGATCCTGACAAATGAAGAGCTGTTTTCGCACATACCAACATTTCGAGGAAAGCAGAGCGTTCCTCAACAGGTTCAGGAACAAACCTCGTCAACCGCACCTAATGTCACCGCACAAAATCTATCTTACACATACATGCATGGAACCCCTTTGCAACATCAAGCGCTTAAAGACCTTTCAATTTCCATAGGATCTGGGCATATGCATGGACTGATCGGAGCAACTGGTTCTGGAAAATCTACCCTCCTGCAGCATTTCAATGGTCTGCTGCGCCCTCATGGCGGAAATCTAAGTGTGCTAGGGATGGATATGAATAATCCAAAATTGGACACCCAATCTCTGCGCAGGCAGGTGGGATTGTCTTTCCAGCAGCCGGAATTCCAGATCTTCAACCAGTATGTGGGTGATGAGGTTGCATACGCCGCCCGACAATTGGGATATTCCGGCACTCTGGAAGCGGCAGTTAGATCTGCCATGGAAGCGGTTGGGATGGACTTTGGCGTTTATAAAGACAGGCTCACGTATAGTCTGTCCGGCGGAGAATTAAGAAAGACAGCGCTTGCATCCGCGCTGGTAACCAAACCAGATATCCTATTGTTAGATGAACCACTGGCAGGCCTTGATCCAGTCTCCCGGAGAGAAGTGATGGGATATTTTAACCGGATGCATCAAGAAGGAATGACCATAATCTTTTCGACCCATCAATTTGACGAGATCATCAGCGAGATGGACGCTATTAGTGTGCTTCAATCCGGGACAGTTATCAGCAGTGGGACACCCGCCAGTATATTTTCTGGTATGGGCACAAATCTCCCCGGTGATCTAAAACCGCCATTTGCCAACGTGTTGAGCATCGTATTCAGAGAGAAAGGCTGGCCGGTTCCGGCCGGGATCGTTCGCTTAAACGATCTAATTAATAGTATCGCAGCGATAACGAAGATGGCAGGCGCATGAGCCAGTTTGAGTACTTGCGAAACGTTTCAATTGGCCAGTACCTTCGATTGGGTTCACCTATCCATCGGTTGGATCCGCGAGCGAAAATAATCGGGTTTAGTTTATTGATCATCGCGATCAGTATATCCATCAGCCTGACTGCCCTGTTGATAGCCCTATTTGTTTCGGTACTATTGATCGCGTTCAGTAGAATTTCATTCTCTTACGCGGTGCGCGGGCTGCTGCCCCCGCTTCCATTTCTTGTTTTGATCGCACTGTTTCAGCTGGTAATCACCCCTCAATCAGCAAGCTCCAGTGTTATTTTTGAATACTGGAAAGTATCTATAAGTATGGATGGGGTCTACGCGGCGTTAAGACTGATGGTGCGATTTCCTGCTTTGTTACTGGTGTTGACTATGTTCAGTTCTACCGTTTCCACCATTGAGATGATCGATGGGCTGGACCTGCTGCTCAACCCATTGCAGAAAATTGGATTAAAAACCCAAAATGCCGCCCTGCTGATACAAATCACCCTGAGATTCATCCCATTTCTGGCTATGAACGCAGAACACATCGCCAAATCGCAGGCAGCGCGGGGAGCTAATTGGGATGCGCCTGAAAGGAATTTGATAACCCGTGTCCGGCAGATCGTACCGCTGATCATTCCGCTGTTTACCACGAGCTTAAGGCAGGCAGAGAATTTATCCACTGCCATGCTGGCACGAGGGCTTGGCAGCACCAACGCTCGCACCAGCATGCATAGCTATTCTTTTAAACTCATGGATGGGATGTTCTTGCTATTAAGTCTGCTTACTTTTGCTGGGATTTTATTTTTTTTCTAAAGAGTACCTGACTTCGAATCCCCTACCGGGGACTATAGTCAGAAAGCTGGGAGTTCCCTGGACTGGCCGTCGGGGCTGGCGAGTCCCTGGTGAGTTATCAAAAATGCCGTATTAATATACGGCATTTTTGATTAGAGACCTTGATAGTAGAAATCTATACCATTTTTCTCTATAAACTTTAACTTTTAAAAAGAAATTCCTTTTTTTGAACCAATCCACTATTAAAAATATGTACTTATTAAATTTAACTCGCATTGCAGGACCATTTCATGATTTTTTATTTACTTGCTGATCACCACAATTTCACCAACTGTTAGCCCTGATTTTATTTCAGCAAAACTGAAATCCATCAAGCCTACTTCAACAGATCGTGATTTTTGCAGACCGTTTTCCATAACCAGGACGGAATATTTACCAGGTGCTTGTTCGATCAGAGCTTGGATCGGAATGAGGATCACACCATCAGTTTCACTGCCGATAACATTTACCGTAGCAGTCATCCCGAGCGGCAAAGTTTGAATTGTGTTTGAGGTAGTTTCTTCCAAACTTACCAATACCTTGATCATGGTGACCTGCCCTGGAGTTTGAGTTAAGATCTGGTCTCCTGCAGGAGTATACAGGTTGGGATCAATTTGAGTTATGCGCCCTATGAATATCTGATTAGGAAGTGCATCGAATATTACTTCAACCTTATGGTCTACGGCAACTTTTCCAATATCAGTCCCATCAAGCAAAGTGGTTACGAACCGCTGGTTGGAATCTGCCAAAGTAATGAACGGTCCTGATACATTGTCCCCCTTTTTTCCTAAAAC
>JAUSPC010000191.1 GCA_030655835.1 Pelolinea sp. | reverse complement strand
TAAGGCACCAGAAAATCAACCGATAAACCGGTTACAGCCATTAATGTTCTTATTGAGCTCCCCATTGAACCAAAAGATACTCCCCACCCATGACCGATGCTTGTGATCACGACTGCCAAGATCGGTGAAAACCCAGCGCTGACCAATAAAGGGGCAGAAACAGCTACTGGGACGCCAAACCCTCCCATACCCTGAAGGAATGAAGGGAATAACCAACCCAGGAATATCCCCAGGAAGGCGCGGTTCTCGGTCATCGCAGATAAAAATTTTCCAATGATCTGAATTGTGCCTGCTTTTTTAGTAATCTGATATAGGAACATTGCACCCCAAATTATCAGCAGAACATCAATTGCCAGAAAGAAAGCTTTTATATAGGTATATTGTAGAAGTTCAATGGTCGCACCAAAAAAAGAAACCGCAATGACTTGCGTTATCACCCAAGTCAAGATACCGGCTTTGCTTCCCCCCCATTTAAAGGCAGTCATTAGTACTAGGACGAGGATAACCGGTGTGAAGGCAAGCAGCCATGTGACCATATTAATGGGTAGCATCGCATTATTATAATATTTATTAGTGATATTTTTATTTTGATAAATTTGGTAGACTATACAATTAAATTGGGTATGGTAAAATCCATACTTGGTGCTTTTTTGAAATTTATTATTATTTAAAATTTTCCGGAGGAAACAAATGTCAGAAAAAAAATGGGTATATCTTTTCAATGAAATTGAAGAGGCAGAGAAATATACAGGTTCCTGGGATGGAGTACGTGGGTTAATGGGGGGAAAAGGCGCGAACCTGGCCGAAATGACCCGTATCGGTGTTCCAGTCCCGCCTTTCTTTACAATAACTACAGAAGCTTGCAACGCGTTTCTTGCCAATGACAATCAGTTCCCGAAAACGATGTGGGAACAGAGTTTGGATGCACTTAAAGGTGTTGAAAAAGCAGCTGGTAAGAAATTTGGCGATCCGGAAAATCCACTTTTAGTATCCTGCCGATCCGGCGCGAAAATGTCCATGCCAGGTATGATGGACACTGTGTTGAATATTGGCTTAAATGATGCGACTGCAGATGGCATGGTCAAGATCACGGAAAATGAACGTTTCGTATATGATGCCTATCGCCGTTTAATCGCAATGTTCGGCGCGGTTGTATTGGACATTAATGACGAAGAGTTTGAAAAAGCGCTCCATGCCGCTAAAAAAGCTAGAGGTACCGAAGCTGATACCGATCTGACCGCTGACGATCTGAAAGATTTAGTTGAAAAGTTCAAGCAAGTTGTTAAAAAAGAAAAAGGGTTTGATTTTCCTCAGGATCCTATTGAACAGATGCGCCTCGCTACTAAAGCAGTCTTCAGCTCATGGAATGTAAAGCGAGCTGTAGATTACCGAAAAGCTGCCAATATTCCGGACGATCTGGGTACAGCAGTTAATATCGTCACCATGGTATTCGGTAACTCAGGCTGGGAATCCGGCACTGGTGTTGCTTTCACACGCAACCCATCGACCGGCGAAAAGATTCTCTTTGGTGAATATCTTCTTAATGCACAGGGTGAAGATGTTGTTGCTGGCATTCGCAACACTGAAAAAATCCAAACAATGGGGGATACACTTCCCGAGGCGTATGAAGAATTTGTAGAAATTACCAAGAAACTCGAAACCCATTACCATGATATGCAGGATGTGGAATTCACAATTGAAAATAAACGCTTATGGATGCTCCAGACCCGAAACGGTAAACGAACCGCCAGCGCTGCAGTAAAGATCGCAGTAGATATGGTTAGTGAAGGTGTAATCACGAAAGAAGAAGCGGTTAGTCGCGTATCCCCTGAAAATGTAGATACTCTTTTACATCCGCAATTCCTTGGACATACACTGAATAAAGCCAAACAAGATGGCAAACAGTTTGCATCTGGAGTAAACGCATCACCAGGTGCTGCAGTTGGGCAAATATATTTTGATGCTGATACCGCTGAAAGAATGGCAAAAGAAGAAAAACAGGACGTTATTATGGTGCGCCCATTCACAAAACCTGATGATGTACACGGTATGTTGGCCGCTCAGGGTATTTTAACCAGCGAAGGCGGAGCAACATCCCATGCAGCGGTTGTCGCAAGGCAGTTTGGTGTTCCGTGTATCGTAGGTGCCTCCATGGTGCATATTGACATGGAAAAACGTCAGTTAGATGCTGATGGTGTTGTAGTAAAAGAAGGCGAATGGATCTCTCTGGATGGCGGGACCGGGGAAGCATTCCTCGGAAAGATCGAAGTGACAGCCGCATCTCTTGAAGAACAAACTGATCTGATGACCCTTCTGAATTGGGCGGATGACATTTGCGCGCAGCCCGGGATTCGTGATGTACCCGAGGGTTGGCCAACAACCGGCTTGCAGGTTTGGGCAAATGCAGATTATCCCGCAGATGCACGACGTGCGAGAGCCTATGGTGCAAAGGGTATTGGCCTTTGCCGTACTGAGCACATGTTCTTTGAACAGGAACGATTACCCAGTGTTCAGCGCATGATCTTATCAAAAACATCTGAAGATCGAATTGAAGCACTCAATGAACTGCTTCCGCATCAGCGCTCTGATTTCGAAGGACTGTTTGAAGCTATGGACGGGTATCCTGTGATCATTCGCTTGATCGACCCACCATTACATGAATTCCTGCCTTCCGAAGAATCACTTTTAGAAGAAGTGATCACCATGCGTGTGAAAGGTGAGACGAACGGGCTGGCTGAAAAAGAAACGTTGTTAGCAAGTGTCAGAACTATGCATGAATCAAATCCAATGATGGGTTTGCGCGGTATCCGCTTGAGCATTGTTATGCCAGAAATTGTTGAAATGCAGGTCCGAGCGATCTTCGAAGCTGCCGCAAATATGAAATTGAAAGGCATTGATGCTAAACCTGAAGTGATGATCCCGCTGACGGGTCATGTGAATGAATTGAAATATATCCAACCACGCCTGATCGAAATTGCAAAGAAGGTGATGGAAGAAAAGAAAGTGGACTTCCATTACAAATTCGGAACTATGATCGAGATACCACGGGCAGCTCTCACTGCTGGTGAGATCGCAGAGGTTGCGGAATTCTTCTCATTCGGAACGAACGACCTGACTCAAATGACCTATGGATACAGCCGTGATGATGCCGAGCGCAACTTCCTTGTAACATATGTGGAAAAAGGTATTCTTCCAGTAAATCCATTCCAATCTGTTGATACAGATGGTGTTGGCCGTTTGATGTCTATGTCGGTTACAGAAGGCCGTGCAGCTCGTAATGACTTGGAAGTTGGGATTTGCGGAGAACACGGAGGCGACCCGGCATCTATTGATTTCTGCCATAAAATCGGCCAGAATTATGTGAGTTGTTCCCCGTTCCGTGTGCCAGTTGCCCGCTTAGCGGCAGCACACGCGGCTCTGAAATACGCTCCAAAAAAATAGCAAGAAGAAAAGAATAGCTTAAAAAACCTCGTGGATATTATTATCCGCGGGGTTTTTATATTTTTTAATCGTATATGTAGTAATATCTGAAACTATTAAATAAAAGACAGTTGGGTGAAAATGTTTATTGAGTTCTACCATAAACGAGTTTATAGATGTTTATAAATTCTGTGATCTGCATCAGATAATTTTGCGTTTCCTGAAAACGGATTACTTCAAGAAATAGATCAGGATCATTTCCTGATAAAGCCAACCATGCCTCTGCATTACCAGCCCCCGCATTATAACCAGCGAGCGCTGCTTGAAGGTTTTCTCCAAGGTATTCCTCTACCTGGCTAAGGTAAAAAGCGCCCAATGTCAGACTAACCTCACCGCGCAACAGGTCAATTTGCTCATAATTCGGCGGCCATTTTAGAAGATCCACATTCTCTTGTCCGGTTGCAGGCATGATCTGAGCCAAACCGCTTGCCCCGACTGCTGAGAAAATATAAGGATTAAATAGACTTTCCTGTCTTATAAGAGCAAACAGAACCAGGGACGGAATATCATATTCGTTTGCTGAAGCAACAGTTAGATCGCGGAAATATGCGCCAAATCGGATGTGGGTGAAATATATCGGTGCTGAGAGTGAAGACAGATCGTCCATCCCCGCCATATTCAGAATGTTACGGCAGGAATAGATGGCAGGTTGATATAAATGGAGATATAACAAAAAATTCATCAAACGATAGGTATTGATCACATCTGTTTGTAATTCAGCGCGCAATAATTCTGCTTCATAATTCGCTTTTTGATATAGTCCTAATTCCCAGTACAAATCAATTTTCTTGATCCTGGTATTGTTTTCTAATTCTGCTAATCTGGAAAGGTCAATCTCTGGCGCGATGCTGAAAGTATCTCTCATCCATTTTTCCGCTTCTTGTTTTTCCAAAGAAAGATCATACCCGAGGTCATAATCCTGTCCGAGGATTAATGGTTCTAGATCCTTTAGTAGTTCTGAATTTCTGATGCTGTAATAATCGGTTGGATCTGAAAGTTCGCCCTGCCTCCAGGTATTTTGTGCGTTTTCTTCGTCACCCATTGCTTGATAGCATTTTCCCACCCATAAATACGCTTTTGCTTTTTCGTCTGGTGAAGTGGCAAGCACAAGGTTGCGCTGAAAGATCGAGAGCGCTTCTTCAAAACGAGATAATCGGTAATAGGAGATGCCTGCCAGGAAAAGCGCACGGTAGCTCTGACCATCCGATGGATATTCATCCATCATGCGCTGCCATATAATGGCTGCTCCCTCAATGTCACCGCTGCGTTCAAGAATTCTGCCTGATTCATAGAGAAAAGAAGCCGCGTCTGGAGAAGTCCGCGCATTACTTATAAAAGAAAGCAGTGTATCAGCCGCGTTTGTATATTCATTAAGGTCTGACCACTGCACGTAGGCTTTTTCATCCCAGGCAGAGGTCCAATATGGATTTCCCGGGAAATTTGTGATCAATTGATCGTACGCTTCCACCGCGTTTCTCGGATTTCCTTGGAAATAATGGCTCAACCCTAAAAAATAATATGCCGAACCATCATTATTAGCAGGATTGGAAGCCAAGTATCTTTGGAATGCTTTTATGGCGGCATCATACGAACCTGCATAATAATCAACCAGACCGCGCAGAAAATCATCCACGGGAACACCATCATTGACCAGAATTGTCAGCGCGGTAAATGAATCATATGCTTTGGGAAACTTGATCACAGAATCCAGGAATTTTGTGTAGGCTTCATTATTCAATCCTAATGATAGATATGCCTGACCGGAAAGAAGGTTGGCTGTTGATCGGGTGTAATCATCCTGAGCGGCATCATAAACCCCATTGAAATACTGTATGGCGGTGGTGTAATCCTCTAAACCATCATACGCTTTCCCAATTTGAAGGTTGATGTATTGCGTGTCGTACTCTGGATCTGCCAGAAGCGCATTCTGGTAATTTATGATCGCTTGATTGAAATCACCAGCGGTTATGGCAATATCACCAATTTCTTCATATACAAACGCATCAATTATCCCGGACTTTAGATTGATAAATTGAGTGTACGCGTTGATCGATTGTTGATATTCTTCAATTTTTATATAGGTTCTTCCTAACAGAAAATAAGCATACGCAGCATACTCCGTTTCTGGATATTGGCCGAGAATGCGATTGAACGCATCAATGGCGGCATAATAATCCCTTTCAAGAAAATAAGTTCGACCG
The DNA here is from genome assembly GCA_030655835.1 of Pelolinea sp. GTDB lineage: Bacteria > Chloroflexota > Anaerolineae > Anaerolineales > Anaerolineaceae > Pelolinea. The sequence goes on along the minus strand of JAUSPC010000191.1, from coordinate 9,389 downwards.
AGTCCATATAACGCTCTGGACTGTAAGTCAGGATCGCTGCTGTTTGAAAACGCTTCCTGATAAGCGGTGCGCGCTTTAATGATCTCACCCGCAAAAAGGGCTTCATCGGCGGCTGAAAGTTGATCTATAGGCTGCGGGATCGGGGTGGGTGTCTGCTTTTCGATAATATTCAGAAATTCTTGGATCTCTTCCTTGATTGATCCATCAGCTGGCGCATCTTCTGAATTTAATAAAGCGTCAAACGGAATGATGCAAGCAGTGAATAGGAATAATAGCGTAATTCCGAATAGAAGTTTTCTTTTTCTCATATCTCGTTTATAGTATGGGATAGGAAATGTGTCAACATAAAAAAACCAACCTTAAAAATTATTGACAAGGGCAATTGAAAGATGCTATAATACAAACGCTTGTATTTCAAGCGTTTGAAATAATGTCAAACAAAAAAACTCATACCATTTTAGATATCGCACAAATTGCAGGTGTCACACCTGGTACCGTTTCCCGCGCATTAAACGACAGCCCGTTGGTCAATGAACGTACCAGAGAGCGTATTCTGAAAATTGCTAAAGATCTTAATTACACCCCAAACATGGTTGCCCGTCGTTTATCGGTGGGAAAAACATTTGCGATCGGGGTGATAGTGCCATTTTTCACACGGCCTTCGATCAGCGAACGTTTGAGTGGTGTGGTCAGTATACTGTCAAATAGCCCTTACGACTTAGTTATTCATAATATAGAAAATACAAAACAGAGAACAATCGGATTTCAGGACATGCTTCTTAAAAGCCGTATTGATGGCGCCTTAATTATTTCAATGCCTATTTTAGATGAAGATATCGCTTACTTGCAAGAAACAAATATTCCGATTGTGTTTATTGATCGAAAACATCCTGGATTGTCGGATTTTGATTCGATAATTAGCGATGACATTGCGGGGGGATATAAAGCAACAAAGCATTTATTAGATCTCGGTCACAGGAAAATTGGATTTATCGGCGATATCACTGAGATATATACGAAACCCGCCAATGGAACCGATAAAGAATTAAATCCATTTCAATTTACTTCAAGCAAAGATCGGTATAAAGGATATCTCAAAGCGCTTGTTGAAGCTGATATTCCGTCTAACCCCAATTATTTCAGCGAAGATAACCACGGGCATATTGAGGCCAAGTCAATGGCAATAAAAATGCTTAGGTTGTCAGATCCACCAACAGCAATATTTGCCGCAAGTGATACCCAAGCTTTTGGAGTTATTCAGGCAGCTCGGGAAATGGAATTAAATGTCCCTGCTGACTTGTCGATTGTTGGATTTGATGATGTCCAAGCAGCAGAATTTATGGAACTCACAACAATTCGGCAGATGCTCTATAGATCCGGCCAGCAAGGAGTGAAAAAATTGCTTGAAAGAATATCTGGTTCTAATTCAAGATCACACCAGATAAATATTCCAACTGAAATAATCATAAGAAAAACAACTGCTCCACCCAATGGGCAGGTGAAGATTGCGGCTTAAAATGTATCCTTAATTTATATAAGGAGGTAAACGGAAAATAATAAACTGATGTTTGAAAGAAAAAAAATAAAACTAAAAAAAATTTTGGAGGAAATAAAAATGAAGAAAACATTTGTAACAATTTTTGTTCTTTTACTGGTAAGCGGGCTTTTAATCTCAGCTTGCGCTCCGACAGCACCAGCTCCGGAAGTAGAAGAAGTAGTAGTAGAGGAAGCAGTTGTCGAAGAAGTAGTCACTGTTGATCCCCTGCCCCAAGGCCAGGAATTAGCAAATGCTTACGCAGGCATGTATGATGGGACTGTAGTTTCAATGTCCGGTCCATTCACTGATGCTGATGCCGTAAAATTTGATGAATCCATGGTTGCTTTTGAAGAAGCTACTGGCATTGACATTCAATATGAGGGTTCAAAGGAATTTGAAGCATCCATCACGATTCGTGTGGATGGCGGCGATGCTCCTGATATTGTCGACTTTCCGCAGCCCGGCTTGCTAGGTACAATGGTAGCGAAAGGCCAGGTTATTGACCTGAATGGTGTTATCGACACAGCATGGCTGAAAGAGAACTACATCCAATCCTGGCTTGACATGGGCACAATGAATGGCCCAGATGGCCCGATGATGGCTGGAGTATGGGGCCGCGCAAACGGCAAATCCCTGGTCTATTACCCGAAAGCCGAATTTGATGCAGCAGGTTACACCATACCAGAAACGTGGGATGAGCTGATGACATTAACTGAAACAATTGCTACTGATGGCGACACAGCCTGGTGTATCGGTATGGAATCCGGCGCTGCTACTGGCTGGGCTATGACCGACTGGGTAGAAGATGTCATGCTTCGAACCACTTCGCTTGAAAACTATGATAAATGGGTTGCTGGCGAACTACCCTTCAATTCACCGGAAGTAAAGAATGCACTGAGTTACATAACGGCTGTTTGGTTTAATGATGACTATGTGTATGGTGGTCAAGCTTCAATTTCGACCACCTTCTTCGGTGATGCACCCGCTCCCATGTTTGATGCACCACCCAGCTGCTGGCTGCATAGGCAGGGTAACTTTATTACATCCTTCTTCCCCGAAGGAAAAGTTGCTGGTGTAGATTATGATTTCTTCTATCTGCCCCCCATTGATGCGCAATACGGAAAACCCGTACTGGGCGCAGGCGATATTTATGCCATGTTTAATGACCGCCCAGAGGTTCGTGCTGTGATCCAGTATTTCTCCACAGGTGACTCGGTAAAAGGTTGGATCGAAGCCGGCGGCGCAATTTCACCGCATAACGACTCTTCGCTTGACTGGTATGGTGATCCAGTTACACGCAAGGTTGCTGAGATCATCCTGAATGCAGACTCCTTCCGCTTTGATGCTTCTGACCTGATGCCCGGTGCTGTGGGCGCAGGCACGTTCTGGAAATACATGACCGACTATGTCAGTGGATCAATTGATCAGGAAGCCGCTTTACAGCAAATTGATGATTCATGGCCGACACAATAACGTGATTTCTTAAAACCAGTATTAATCTGGATTGAAGTCAGGTAAAATAAGAGGAGCAGGATAATCCCAGGGGGAACCTGCTCCTTACCGTAATTTTAATAAATAAAATTGTAGACCAAAGAGGTAAATCTCTTATGAATATACCGGATAAGACGCAATCTACTTTTTCAAAAATAAAGAATTGGTTTGCTACAAAAGCTGGAAGGATTTTATTCTCAATCTTTATACCGGTAATCACTCTCATGATTTTGTGGCAAGGTTTTATTTTCTTACGTGACAGTAATGCCCCGCAATTAATCATCACCATTGTGGCCATACTATGGGGCGTTGGCGGAATAGCAGCCTTGTTTTTTGTCTTCAACTGGCTGACTGAACAACTCCCAAGAAATCTCGGGCAAAAATTACAGCCGTTCGTGTTTATTGGTCCTGCCATCGCAATTATCGGCTGGTATTTGGTTGTGCCTGTTTTTCGCACACTCATTTTAAGCTTTAAGAACGCACTCGGGATGGATTGGATTGGTGAAGGATTGGCTATTTTTGAGAACTACCGCTTTGTTTTCACTGATCGTATTATGCTTGAAGCTTTTCGGAATAACTTGTTATGGATGGTTATTGGAACTTCATTTAGTGTTGCCTTTGGATTGGTAATCGCGGTTCTAGCCGATCGCAGTAAATTTGAAAAAATCTATAAAGCAATCATATTCATGCCCATGGCGATATCATTTGTAGGTGCTGGCGTGATCTGGAAATTTGTATACACCTACAGAGGAGAAGGGATTGGAATTCAAGAAATTGGCCTTCTCAATGCAGTCGTTCTTGCCTTTGGTGGACAATCACAACCCTGGCTGAGTTTACCTCCATGGAATAATTTCTTATTGATCATCATCATGATTTGGCTCCAAACAGGATATGCCATGGTGGTTTTCTCATCTGCAATCAAAGGTATTCCTGAGGAATTACTTGAAGCCGCAAGAATTGATGGCGCCAATGAACTTCAGGTTTTCTTTAAAATCACGATCCCGTATATTAAAGGTACTTTGATGACAGTAACAACGACAATCGTAATATTTAGCTTGAAGTTATTTGATATCGTACGGGTAATGACAGGCGGAAATAACAATACTAATGTAATTGCCAACGAGTTTTATTTGCAGCGTTTTACATACGGCAATACAGGCCGTGCCTCCGCCATCGCGATCATTCTATTAGTAGCCGTTATCCCCGTGGTTGTGAGTAATGTACGCCAATTTAACAAAGGTAGGAGGGCATTTTAATGGCTGCAGGTACAAAAAAACAAAAAAACAAATCGTCTCTACTCATCAATGGTATTTTGATAATAATTTGTTTTATCTGGCTGCTGCCAACGCTAGGCGTATTTGTTACGTCCTTCCGGGACAGCAAGGATATTTTCAACTCTGGTTGGTGGGCTATTCTTCCTCATAAAGAGGATGTTGAAACCGGGAGGATTATTCTTGATGAATCCATTGATGTGGATGGAAATATTAAAATTGAGGGAATTGAATCTACTTTCAAAGAACTCCAAGAAGGAGTCACGCTGAAGGATGGACGAAAACTAACCTGGTATGGAAATAAACGGACACGGGAAATAGTTGTTAGTGAAAAACAACGGGTGGGGTTTGCAAGTAATCTAACCCTTGAAAATTATAAAGATGTTCTTACTGGCAAAGAAATCAGTTTTACTGATGCTGGAGGAAATGAGATCACCAGGAGAGGTAATAATTTAGGCGGCGCATTCCTTAATTCAATTGCCGTAACTATTCCCGCTACAGTTATCCCAATATTGATCGCGGCGTTTGCCGCTTTCGGATTTTCATGGCTGAAGTTTCCAGGAAGGGATATTCTCTTTACTGTAATCGTTGCAGTTTTAGTGGTTCCACTGCAGATATCTTTGGTTCCAATTCTTCAAGATTATACAAAATTGCAATTAAACGGTACTTTCCTCGGAATCTGGCTCGCACATACTGGTTTTGGATTGCCGCTGGCAACATACCTGCTTTTTAATTACATCAGCACACTACCGCGTGAATTACTCGAAGCTGCCTATATAGATGGCGCATCTAACTTTACCATTCTTATCCGGTTAATAATCCCACTGTCTGTACCAGCTTTGGCATCGTTCGCAATTTTTCAATTCCTATGGGTATGGAATGATTATCTGGTGTCACTAGTATTTTTAGGTGAAAAGACGAGGGTTGTAACCTATGCTTTGGCATCTATTGTGGGTGAAAAAGGTCAGGATTGGCACCTGTTAACTGCCGGTGCGTTTGTAAGCATGCTATTACCAATGCTTGTCTTTTTCTTGCTGCAGCGCTATTTTGTCCGCGGTATGATGGCAGGATCAGTAAAAGGATAAACAATAATTTTTGGCGATTTTTGTGTAACATGATTTTTGATAGTAATGGATCTCAAGCATGTTAATATCCGCTTGAGTATGTTTTATCGTAAAACGAATATGCAGAGATTCTCTTTATTGAATAGAAAGTATTTAGTAGAGCTCGGTGAGTCTGCTTATTAATATAAACAAATACCAGAATCAATTCGCTCTTGTTAATTTACCTAAATTGTTGATTGTGAGACCAATAATAAACAAGGGATTAATAAATCATGAATCATACTTATCGTTTTCCTGAGGAATTTGTTTGGGGTGCATCTACTTCCGCTTATCAAATTGAGGGAGCACACCAAGCGGATGGCAAAGGGGAAAGTATATGGGATCGATTTGTGCGTTGGGATGATCATGTCCTAAAGGGCTATACTGGCAATATCGCTTGCGATCATTACAATCGTATGGAGCAAGATGTTTCCCTTTTTAAAAAACTGGGTCTTCCTTACTATAGTTTTTCAATTTCTTGGTCTCGGATCTTACCTGAGGGGCGCGGAAAAACAAATAAAAAAGGATTAGATTTCTATGATAGGTTAGTAGATAGTTTGTTAGAAGCTGGAATCCATCCCAAAGCGACTCTCTATCATTGGGATTTTCCCCAATTGCTTCAAGATCTCGGTGGTTGGACAAACAGAGATTCAACAGAGTGGTTTGCAGAATATGCTGGCGTGGTTTTTAATAAATTGGCTGACCGGGTTAAATTTTGGGCAACAATTAATGAACCATGGGTCGTGGCATTTCTTGGGTATGCATATGGCGTCCATGCTCCGGGAATCTGTGATTATTCGCAAGCTTATCAGAGTGCGCATCACCTGCTTCTTGCACATTCCAGGGCTGTTCAGGTTTTTCGCGAAGGGGGGTATAACGGAAAGATTGGATTAATCTTAAATTTAAATGGTCTCAGGCCAGCAAGCGAAAAAGAGGCTGACATAAGAGCGACACAACGTGTTCATGATGAGACACATGCGCTGTTTCTTGATCCACTTTTCAAAGGCGAATATCCACAAGCGCTTTTTGATTTTATAGGACCTCATAAACCTAAAATCAGGTCAAATGATATGAAACTGATCCATCAACCGGTTGATTATCTTGGTCTTAACTATTACAACACCGACTTGGTTGCTTATGACATTCATTCTGGATTAAATAAAGCCCGAATCATACCTTATTCCTCTCCAAGTTGGGGCCGTACTGAGATGAACTGGGGAATTTACCCCATGGGTATAAAAAGTGAAGTGCTGTATATCAAGGATGTTTATGGGAATCCGGATATATATATTACCGAGAATGGTTGTGCAATGCCTGATAATCCAGATGAAAGTGGGTTTGTCGCAGATTGGGATCGAATAAATTATATAAAATCTCATTTACATGCACTTTATGAAGCGATTCAAGAAGGAGCAAACCTGAAGGGCTATTTCGCCTGGAGCATTTTTGATAACTTTGAGTGGGAGCGTGGATATGGGCAATGTTTTGGGCTGGTGCGGGTAAATTACGATACACAAGAGCGAATTCCAAAACAGAGTGCTTATTGGTATCAAAATGTGATTACCAATAATTCGATCAATATGTGAATGAAATATCTTCGGTTATTATTGGATGTTTTGTTGTTGAATCTAAAAAAGATCTTTATTTGCGGATGATTTACTTATCTCAGAGGATACATTTACAAGGTATTGTTGATAAAAATATACAAATTACATTCTACGAGAAAAGAAAACCCGGTATAAATGAATATTAGTTACTTGCAACGAAGATCGAAAAAGTTAGGAGGTTAGGGGTTAATGAAAGGCGATATTGTTATATTGGAAGAACATCATAAACATGCTGCAAAATTGATTGTTTCAAAAATTGCTGCTGATATAAATAAAACAACCAGGCGGTTTACCATTTCAATTGCCGGTGAATCTGGCAGTGGAAAATCCGAAATGGGAGCAGCTATCGCAAGCGAATTAAATAAATATGAGATTAAGTCTATAGTGCTTGGGCAAGACGATTATTTCATTCTGCCGCCAAGATCAAATGATGCTAGAAGACGGGAAGACCCAGATTGGCTCGGACCTCATATTGAAGTGAAGCTTGAAATTTTGGAAAAGAATCTACAGGATGCTTTAATGGGTGAAAACTTCATCACAAAACCAGTGGTTGATTACGATAAAAATATTATTGAGAAGGAGACAATTAACTTAACTGGAGTTAAAGTGGTAATTGCTGAAGGAACTTATACATCCTTGCTTAAAAGTATTGATAAAAAAGTCTTTATTGAAGCAAATCGGTTAGATACCCTAGAACATAGAAAAAAAAGAAACCGTGGTAATGAAGTCGGCGACCCATTTATCGAACATATTTTAGAAACCGAGCACAAGATCATTGCTGGACATAAACTTTTATCAGATTTTGTGATTACTAAAGATTACAATGTGGTAATTGTGGATTAATGGTTTCTAAATGGCGATAAAAAATAAGGTTCAACTAATAACATATCCGGATTCCATGGGTGGTGATCTTAAATCACTTTACCATGTTCTTGAAACATATTTTCCCGATATTTTTAAAGGCGGAATTCATATTCTTCCACCATTTCCTTCGTCAGGAGACAGGGGTTTTGCCCCTTTAACTTATTTGAAAATAGAACCAAAATTTGGCACATGGGATGATATTCGTCGCATTGGAGAAAAATATGATATTTTGCTTGATCTGATGGTAAACCATATATCAGCAAAGTCAGATTATTTTCTAGACTTTCTGAAATATGGGCGTAAATCAAAATATGCGGACATTTTCACAACCGTTGATAAGATCTGGCCAAATGGAGAGCCATCTGCTGAAGATATTGAAAAGATCTTTCTAAGAAGAACTGAACCATTCTCTTTATTTAATATTGAAGAAACTGGAGAGGTCGAAAAGATTTGGACAACCTTCGGTAAAGAATACCCTTCCGAGCAAATTGATCTTGATATAAATTCCCACTTAACTCGAAAATTGCTTGTTGAATTCCTGGAAAATTTCAGAAAAAATAACGTGAGAATGGTACGTCTTGATGCGGTGGGTTATGTGATAAAAAAACCAGGAACGTCCTGCTTTTTTATCGAACCGGAGATATATCGTTTTTTAGATTGGATCTCAGGGATCGCAAAATCTCTCGAAATTGATTTACTACCAGAAGTCCATTCTCATTGCACAACACAATATAAATTAGCCGAAAAGGGATATTGGATCTATGATTTTATTCTCCCTTACATTGTTCTTGATACAGTGATCAATAAAAAAAGCGATAAATTGTATACATACCTTAAAAACCGACCAAGCCGACAATTTACAATGCTTGATTGCCACGATGGTGTTCCTGTAAAACCGGATCTTAATGGGTTTTATGAGAGTAAAAACGCAAAGGATTTAGTTGAGAAATGTCTGGAACGCGGGGGTAACCTGAGTCTAATCTATTCTCCAAAACATAGGGACAAAAATGGTTTTGATGTGCACCAGATCAGAGGAACTTATTATTCTTTACTTGGTAGTGATGACAATGCTTACCTGGCCGCGAGAGCAATACAACTTTTTACACCAGGTATTCCTCAAATATATTATGTTGGGTTATTAGCCGGGAAAAATGATGACACAGGTATGGAAATAAGCGGAGATGGTCGCGCAATCAATCGCCACAATTACACCACGCAAGAAATTAACCAGGAAGTGCAAAAAGACGTGGTGAAAAGACTGCTTGCATTAATTCGATTTAGAAATGAATACCCTGCTTTTGATGGTGATTTTGAGATGAACGCAACTGACCCAGATAAAGTATCACTTTCGTGGCAAAAAGAAGAAAAGAGATGTTCTTTAAAAATAAACTTGATGGATAACCAATCAATTATTAACTATGTAAATAATCAGGGCCAGATTGATCGATACGTTGTTTAATAGTTAAATAAATGTAATAAAGGTTTTTATTTAATTCGCTGAATTCAAGTCTCAAGT